>NZ_JAKFEF010000026.1:0-39167 GCF_036675785.1 Aromatoleum sp. | reverse complement strand
GATCTTCACGCAGCGTTCGCAGATGGCGCGGTTGCGCAACGGCCGGCGCGTCAGGAGAGCGTGACGAAGCGCGTCGGCGACGCGGGACTCGCTCAATTGGAGAGGCCGTGCCCCCTGATCGGGCACCGATCAGCTGCGTCCCCGTCGAATGGCGGGCGGTTGCACCCGCGCCAATCTCCCGGTCCTCCGCGCGCCCTCCCCTTGTCGCTCGCGTCACCCGGTAACCGCTTATCGATACAGCGTTCCGTGTGTCGGGAAAAAATCCGGTGAGAGCACGCGCGATGGTTCGGGGCGGCACGCAATGGACGGAACCTCATTCCTAACCGCCTAACTTGACCCCGTCCCCCTCCCGCTCCGCTCAGCGCTCGACGACGAGGTTGCGGCGCAGCACGACCGGCTTGCCGCCGGTGCTGCGCTTGACGACCCAATGCGACAGCGCCGAATCGAGGTAGTCCGCGTGCGACGGGAACCACGACGACAACGCCTCCGCGAACTTGCGGCCGATCTCGATATTGCCTGCGACGACGAGCGGCTCGACTTCGAGCGCCGATTTGTAGACCGCGTCGTGGTCATCCACGTGACACGATGTCGACGGGAAATCGGTCGCCTCCATCAACGCCTTCTCCTCGGCGAAATGCGCTTCGACGTGCTCGATGAAGGCGCGCATTGCCGCCGGGAACTCCTCGTCCGCGCACGTCAGCATTCGGTCGACCGCGCTCACGAACTCGCGATGCGTATCGTCCATGCGCGCGTGCCCGAGCAGGTAGGCGTCCGTCCAGGGCATTCCCTTCTGTGTGTTCATGTTTCGTCTCCGCTCGTTATGAATTGATTGTTTCGATTGCCAGGGCGCACAGCGGCCCGAGCTCGGCCATAAGGTACTCCCGCTGCACTTCCGGCGACCAGCTCAGCGGGTCGAAAACCGACTGCACGGCAACACCGATGACGATCACCAGCAGGCGCCGGGCGACGGAGTCGAACTCCCCGGGCGCGGGCGGAAGGCCCTGTCGCGCACGCGCCTCGAGCACACCCCGCAGCAGCCGCCGCGCGTTGAGCGCCTGGGACGCCTGCTCCGCGGCGAAGTCCGGGTCGAGCACCGCAATGTGCCAGAACGCGAGATAGACCTTCCAGTCCTGGATGCTCGGTTCGTCCCGCGGCAGCAGTGCTTCGAGACAGCCGAGGAGATCGGACGGGTCGCGGTCGAGCGCCGCCGCCACCCGCGCCTGGGCGTTCGCCGCAGCAGTCCGATAAGTATGGAGCAGCAGTTCCTGCTTGCTCGAAAAGTAATGGGTGACGATGGCCGTGCTGTAGCCGGCTTCCGCGGCGATCTCGCGCATCGTCAGGGCCTCGATTCCGACGCGCGCGATGATGTCGGCCGCGATCCGGGCGACGTGCAGGCGGCGGTGAGCATGATCTACGACAGCAGGCATTGACTTATCTCAAAGAGTACGTTTAATCTAATTTACAACAAGCGTTATAAAAAAATAAAGCTTTTTGATCGGACGCCGTTTGCGCACGTTCGACACCGGTTGGACGGAGAACTGCTCCATTTAGAACACGGGAGTCTTCGAGATTCCCCGACCCGACACCAAGGAGAGACAAGGATGAGTCAAGACACGCTTCCCAAGATGCCTAGTCGCCGCCAGGCACTGATCCGCGGCAGCCTGGCCGCCAGCGGGCTGGTCGCGGCGGCCGTCGCCCCGGCCGCGCAGGCGGCGGCAAAGTCGGCAGGCAAACAGCACTGGGACCATGAAGCCGACGTCGTCTGCATCGGCTCGGGCGCGGCTGCGTGCTCCGCCGCCGTCACCGCCGCCGGCCTCGGCGCGAAGGTGATTCTGGTTGAAAAGATGCCGCTTCCGGGCGGGACAACCGGAAAATCCGGTGGCGTCACCTGGATTCCGAACAATCCGCTGCTGCGCGCGCGCGGGGTTCAGGACGAAAAGGCCGATTGCCTGCGCTTTCTGGCGCGCTATGCCTATCCGCGCCAATACACCCCCAACAGTTCGACGCTCGGCCTGCCGGAAGCGTCCTACCGCCTGCTCGAAGCGTTCTACGACAACGGCTCCCCGATGCTCGAGAACATGGACAAGCTCGGCGCCGTGCGTTTCCGCGAGTTCAAGATGTGGTTCGTCGACAAGTACGCGCCGGACTACGCCGATCACCTGCCGGAGAACAAGACACCGCGCGGGCGAGCGCTCGAACCGGCTGAGGGCGCGAGCTCCGCCGGCGGCGGCGCGAGCCTCGCGGCGCAGATGGAGAAATGGCTTGCGGCCCGCGGGACGCCGATCCTCCTCGAACATCGCGTGACGAATGTCGTGAAGGACGGCGACCGCGTCATTGGCGTCGAAGCGCTGAACGGCGACAAGCTCGTGCGCATCAAGGCCCGCAAGGGCGTCGTGTTCGGCACCGGCGGCTATGCGCACAACGCGAGCCTCTGCGGCCTGCACCAGCCGGGCATCTACGGCGCGTGTGCGATGCCCGGCTCGACAGGCGACTTCATCTCGATCGCCACCGACGCCGGCGCTCGCATGGGTTCGCTCGACACGGCCTGGCGCACGCAGGTCGTGCTCGAGGAAGCACTGGAAAACCGCGCGATCGGCCTCGGCGCGTTCGTGCTGCCCGGCGACTCGATGCTCGTCGTCAACAAGTACGGCCGTCGCATCGGCAACGAGAAGATCAACTACAACGACCGCACGCAGCTCCACTTCGTCTTCGACCCCGTCCGCAAGGAATACCCGAACCACCTGCAGTTCATGGTGTTCGATTCCCGCAGCCTCGACGCATTCGGTGGGGCCTTTCCGATTCCCGCCGACAAGCGCGCGTCGCGCCATCTGATCGAAGGGGCGAACGTGGCCGAGCTTTCGGCGAACATCGCGGCCCGCCTCGCGAAGATCGAGGACAAGACTGGCTGCTGCACCCTCGCGCCCGAATTCGCAGCGTCGCTCGAGGAGACGATCGGACGCTTCAACGGCTACGCGAAGAACGGTCGCGACCCGGAATTCGACCGCGGCCTGCACGAATACGACCGCGACTGGCAGGAACTCTTCTCGCCGATGCGCAAGGGCACGACGCAGGCGAAGAATCCGATGCCGAACCCGACGATGCACCCGCTCGACACCGGCGGTCCGCTGTACGCGTTCATCCTCGGCCCCGGCGCGCTCGACACGAATGGCGGCCCGATGATCAATGAGCACGCGCAAGTGCTCGACGCGTCGAATAAGCCGATTCCCGGCCTGTACGGCGCGGGCAACTGCATCGCGAGTCCGGCGCGCGGCGCCTATTTCGGCGCCGGCGGCACGATCGGCCTCGCGCTGACCTTCGGCTACATCGCAGGGAAGCACGCGATGCAGGGCGCCGAGGTGCGCGCATGAGACCGCACCGGTTCGCGCTCGCCCTCCTCGCTGCGACGGCCGGCGCGAGCGCTGCGGACGATGTCAGCTTCAGCCGCGATCTCGTCCCCGTGCTACGGGCGAACTGCGCGACGTGCCACCTGACCGGCCAGGAGGCCGGCAACATGAAGCTGCACCCCGCGGCGGCCTACGCGTCGCTCGTCGGCGTGCCCTCGGTCGAGAGCAAGCTCAAACGCGTCGAGCCCGGTGCACCGGAGCGCAGTTACCTCATGCACAAGCTCGACGGCACGCATCTGGACGCGGGCGGGAGCGGCGAACAGATGCCGTTCGGCGCGCCTGCGCTCGACGAAGCGACGCGGCAGAGCATGCGCGCGTGGATCGCGGCCGGCGCACAAAACAACTGACACCGGCGCCAGCAAACGGCGCCACGCAAGCGGAGAAGAATGGACGGGCATCGGACGAGGCGCATCGAAAACAGGCAAGCCTGTTTAAGAAACGCCTCGCCCACGCGGCCCGACCTGAGGAAATGCCCCCGGAAGGGGGCTGCGCCAGGACCGCTCAGACAGTCCGGCACTTTGATCGACGACAGAGAGAGAAGCGTTCAACCCAAACCACAACCGACGCTGTCGGGACTGACAGGAGCGAGACATGGGCAACTTGAGCATTCAGGAAAAATTCGAACGGGAACTGGTCAAGGGCAGTTTCCTGCGCGGCGATCCGATCACCGGCGACCGTTACTACTCGCGCGAATTCGCACAGAAGGAATGGGATCACGTCTTCACGCGGACGTGGCAGATCGGGGGTATGGCGTACCAGTTGGAGAAGCCGGGCTCGGTGATCACGTACGAGATCGGCAACGAGTCGATCCTGATGACGCGCGCCGAGGACGGCAAGATCCGCGCCTTCTATAACGTCTGTCCGCACCGCGGCAATCGCCTCGTCGCCGAGGAAGAGCGCTGCGGCACAAAGCGCATGGTGTGCGCCTACCACAGCTGGACGTTCAGCCTCGACGGCGTGGTGCGCCACGTCCGCGACGCGGAGGATTACCCGCAGGGCAGCCCGGTCGGAAAAATGAAGCTCGAGGAAATCCGCTGCGACGTGCTCGGCGGGCTGGTGTGGTTCAACATGGACCCGAACGCGCGGCCCCTGCGCGAGTCGCTCGGCGTCGTCGCCGATCATCTCGACGCGTATCAGACCGACAAGTGGGTCCGCGTGATGTGGCTCACCGGCAAGGTCGACTGCAACTGGAAGATCATCCACGACAACTTCAACGAGGCGTACCACGTCCTGAGCCTGCATCGCGAACTCGGCACCTTCATCGACGACGCCTACCAGAATACGGATTACGACATCTACGAGACCGGGCACAACCGCATGCGCATGAAAGGCTGCCTGCCGTCGAGCAGCAGCCGGGTCGGCGAAGTCCAGGCTCCGCTCGACGCGATCCTGCGCCAGTGGGATCTCGATCCGGCCGCCTTCAACGGCCGCGTGCGCGAGGCGCGCGCTGCGATCCAGCAGCAAAAGCGCAAGCTCGGCGCCGAGCGCGGCCAGTGGCAATACGAGAAGCTGTCCGACGACCAGTTGACCGACTATCACCACATCACGGTGTTCCCGAACATCTCGCTCACGATGTCGGCCGACGGCTACCAGGTCCTGCGCCCGCAGCCGCACCCGACCGACCCGGAGCAGTGCCTGTTCGACCACTGGTTCATGGTCCCAGTCATCGACGGCGTCACCGAAGTGGCAACGCCATTGGGCACGCGCAAGGTCGAGCCGGCGCCGCACGAGACGTTCCTGCACGGCGACGCGTCGCTTGGCTTCGTCGCCGACCAGGATCTCAGCGTCGCGGTCGCACAGCAGCGCGGTCTGCATTCGCGCGGCTACAAGGATTCCTACCTGACCCGGCAGGAAGACCGCGTGCGGCGGCTGCACGAAGTGATCAACGACCACATCGAAGGCCGCCGCTGATCCAGCGGGAGGGCCGCTCCCTGCCCGACGGGCGCGCCGGTGCCCGAGGGGCGGCGGTGCGCGGTCGATTTCCATTACATCGCGCTGGCGCAGATCGCCTGAGGCGACTCCGAGGCCGTGCGCCGTTTAACCCGCCGCTCGGGCTACCTTCCGGAGCGGCAGCCCCGGCCGCTGCCAAGGTGGCCGTCGAAGCCGCTGCTCTTCGGATCAGCCTGCGTCGCTGCGACCCGCCTTACTTCGCTTCTTGCCAGCTTCCGCTCGGGCAGAATTCTTCTGTGCCTGGCGGCGGGCGCCGTCCGCCTGGTCGAGCCACAGCAGCGCCTCGACATACGGGATGAATTGCTCGAGGTATTCGGGGGCGATGTCGCGAATCGTCCCGAGCGCCCGGAGGACGAGGAAATGCGAATTGAGCGGACCGGCGTTGTCGGGCGCTTGCGCGAAGGCGCGGGAGAGCTGCTGGTCGACGCTGAGCTTCGACCAGGTGCGGCGGAAATATTTCAGGGATTTCAGTTCGACGCGGCGCTCGACTACCAGCCCTGCAGCCGGCAGCTCGTCTGCGGTCGCACTGTCCGACGAGCGCTGCGCGATCTCGACGAGCAGATCGGCCAAAAACCGGCTGCTCCGCTGCGCTTCGAGGCGCGCAAGCAGGCGTTGCAGCCCGCGGAAATCGCCGGCGTCGCAATGCTGTCGCAGTGCGTCCGCCGCGTCCGGAAATCGCGACATGCCACGGGCCAGCCGGTCCCCCGCCTCGCGCTCGGCTCGATCGGCGCGTTCGCGGTATTCGGACAGCATCTGGGCCAGTCGGGCGTCCAGTACGTCCCGGATCCGATCCCGATGTCCGGCCGCTCGCCGGGCCAAGGCCTCGATGAAACGAAAGCGGACCGGATCGAAACGCTGGGCCCCGCCTGCGCGCAGCGAGTCGATCTGCGCGCCCAGATCATCGTTCGAAGCGTGCGGCGCCACGGCGTCGGACTTCGCTGGTTGACTCACCGGGGCGCCCCCGCCTCCTTGTTGCGGGACTTCGGCACCGGCGCCATCTCGACGCGCCGGTTCCTCGACCGTCCGTCGTCGTCGGCATTGGACGCCACGGGCTGCTCGGCGCCGAACGCCGCGGCAAAGACCGACGAGGACGGGATGCCTTCGTCGATCAGCGCGCGTGTGACCGTCAGCGCCCGCTGCGCCGAAAGCTCCAGGTTGTCGGCGAAGTGCCGGTTGGTGTCGCGCACCGGCCGGTCGTCGGTAAACCCGCTCACCATCAGCATTTCGTCGTTGACCGAGAGATACGCAGCCAGCGGCGGCGCGAGGCTCTCGAGGAGCTGCCGGCCTTCCGGCTGCAGTTCGTCCGAGTTCAGCGCGAACAGCACGCTGCCGCTGATCCCGATGCGGCCGTTGTCGAGCGTCACGCGGCCGGCCGCGAGCGGCACCGCCAAGGCCTTTTCCAGCGCCTCGCGCCGCTGCTCCTCCACGCGCCGCTTCTGCACTTCCGCTTCGAGGGTCGTCACCAGGTCGAGCTGCACGCCGAGGACGCCCACGAGGATCAGCACGAACGCGCCGAGCAGGCCCGACATCAGGTCGCCGAAGACGGCAAAGGCCGGTGCGGAGTGTTCGATCCCGCCGTCGATCTCGTCCACCGTCACACCTCGCCGACCAACGACGCCTGCTTGCCGGAAAGCTGCTGCAGGTCCTCGACGATCTGCTGCTGCGACATGATGCTCAAGTCGATGATTTCCCGCGCCTGGGCGACGTAATAGGCGAGCTGTTCGTCGCTGCGCGCCATCGATTTGTCGAGCGCCCCTTCGATCCGCGCGAGCGTCGCCATCAGCTTGTCGCTCGATTCGCTGAAGAGCTGCACCGCAAGGCCGAACGCTTCGCTCAGGCTCGCCACCTCGACGGCGCCGCTGCCGATCTGGCTCGCGACGTCCGCCATCCGCGCGGATTCGGCGTCGATACGTTCGGCAAACCGGAAGCCCGCGGTTTCCAGCGCCGCCGCGGACGCCGTGACGAGCCCGTCGATGGCCGCCCGCTGTTCGGTCGATGCGCGGTTGATCGCCGCGAGCAGCGCGCCCGATGTCTCCAGGATGCGGCGGCGTTCCGCGAGGAGTTCGTTATCGCGGGCGATGCTCGCGGTGAGCTCCTGCCGCAGCTCGCCGATGACTTCCGCCGCGGCCTGCGGAGCTTGCGCCGCCACGTGCATGAGCCGGGCGACTTCGTCGATCGTGCCGGTCGCCTGTGCCCTCGCCTCCGCGGCGATTTCAGACGCGGCTTCGTTCAGCGTGCGGCACAGCTGCTCCTGCTGCGCGAGCGTCTGCGTGGCGGCTTGCTGCCATTCCTGCTGCAGTGACGCCGCCATCGCTTCCAGCGTCGCGCCGAGCGCCGCCTGTCGCGCGTCATTCCGTGCTGCCGACTCCGCCTGCAGCGCTGTGGCGGTGTCCTGCACGGAGGTCAACAGCGTCGCCGAGCGCTGCGCGAAGGTGTCGGCGAAAGCATTCAGCGAGCGATGCATCTCCCCGCTCAGGTGTTCGCCGGCGCGTTCATGGCGCGCGAGCGCGCTCGTCCAGTTTTCGGCCGCGGTGCCGACCGCGGTTCCAAGCCGCGCTGCGAGGCCGTCGAGTTGCCTTTCGACCGAATCGGCGAGCCTCGCGTGCAGCGCCGCCGACTCACGGGCGACGCCGCTCGTCGTGTTCGCGAGATCCGCGCCCAGCGCCGCATGGGCCGCTTCCACCGAATTCAGCAGCGCAGCTGAGTGCTTCTCGAAGGTTTCGGTATAGGCGGCGAGCGTGTCCTGCAGATTCCTGTTCAGGCTTTCGGTCGTACCCTGGTGGCTGGCAAGTGCCGCGGTCCAGGTATCCGCGACCGTCGCCACGCTGCGGTCGAAGCGCTCGGAAAGGCCGTCGAGCTGAGTCGTCACCGTAGCGGCGACGCGCTCGTGCAACGCGCTCGTTTCGCGCGCAATGCCGGTCATCGTCGCCTCGACCGCGGGGCGGATCGTCTCGCCCGCGACGCGCGCGCTTTCGGTCAGGCTCGCCTTGAGGGACTGGTCGACGGACGCCGCGAGCTCCGAAACCATCCCGCGCGCATCGCGGTAAAAGCGTTCCTGCTCGCCTGCGAGACGCTCGTTCAGCTCCCTGCCCTGCCGGTCCATCTGCGCCGTCATCGCCTGCAGTGTCAGCACCACGTCGGGCAGCGCCGCGGCCTGCACCTGCAGTGCCTTGTAGGTTTCCTGCCGCTGATGCGCAAGCGAGAAACCGCGCAGCGTCGTCGCGATCCTGAAGTCGAGCAGTTGTGACGTCTGCAGGCGGGCGCGCCGACACAGCGACGAGACGAGGCCGAGCATCGCGGACGCCGCGACGCCCGCGACCGAGGTGCCGAACGCAACCCCCAGCCCCTTCACCGGCGCAGCGAGCGCGGTGCGGATCGTCTGCAGGTCACTGCTGCTTTCGAGCGCGAGGACGGCGCCGTTCAACGTCACCACCATGCCGAGGAAAGTCCCGAGCATTCCCAGCAGCACCAGCAGCCCTACCAGATAAGGCGTCACCGCCGGCCCCGGCAGGCCGATGCGCTCGCCTTCGACGCGCAACCGCACCGCGTTCTGCAGCGTCGGCGGCAGCCCGCGGAGCCAGGCGCCGAGTTCCGTCAGGTTCTCGGGAATCGCGGCGAGGGCTGCGTCCAGCGCAGCGGTCGCCCGGTGAAAACGCAGCAGCTCGACGCCACCCACCACGTACACGGCGCCGATCAGCGCCGTCATTGCCAGCGCCAGCGGACTCGCACCGATGTAGTCGACGCCCACCCACGAAACCGCGACCAGGCCGACGACAAAGGCCGCGGTGCAGATAATTCGATTCATTGCTTCCCTGTTACCTCATTGTCGAGTGCCGCGAGCAACCCCGCGACCGGCTGCAAGCGAAGCTCCAGCTCCGCCAGCAGCACCGCCCGAAGGTCAGCGCAGAAGATCGCCAGCCACCCGCCCCCCTGCATCCACCGCGAGGGGTCGTCCGCGGCCTGCGCTTCGGCGAACCTCGCCTGATGCGCGTCGTGGAGACGCGCGAAGCGCCGGCCGAGCAGCGCTGGCACCGTCGCCAGCAGGTCGCGCTCGCGGGCGGACAAGGCCTTGTCCAACACGGCATCCAGGCCGGCCAGCCGCGCGTGATTGGCCGAACGTCGCCCCAACGCTGTGCGAGCCTCGGTCCGCAAGGGGCCGATTCTCGCGGCCATCTCGCGCTGGTGGGCGAGATAGTACCGATGGTAAGGCGCGAAGTCGGCGGCCCTTTCGACCGTCTCGTTCGGCGCTGGAACTGGCAGTTCGATTCGCACCTTGTCGCCTTCGGCTCCCGCTACCCCGGTGATCGAATTCACCAAGGCCGCGCGCACACGCGTGAACGGACCCCGCACCGCGCGGATGTCGGCCGCGGGCGACTTAGACGGGACCTCCGCCGGCTGCGAGCCGGCGTCGAGCGCCGAGAACAGCGCCAGTGCGTCCCCGATATCCAGCCACTGCCCAAGTCTCTCGGCAAACGACTGTTTCGACGCGGACCCGTCCGTTTCCACGAGTTCGGTCAGAACGCGAACCAGCGCAGAACTGTTGAAATGCGTGCGCGGCAGCCGTTGCGCCATACCCGAAAAAAGCGGCAAGGCTACTACAAAGCGGCAAGCGGGTCAGCGATATCGCGGTGCTCATGGCGTCGCGCCGACGGAGGCGGCGTGCGGGGCGAGAATGGAGGCTCAACAGGCGCGACTACGTCGCACCGGAACAGGTCCGGATCAGCTGATGTAGCCGGTCGCAGGCGGCGGAAAGCTGATTTTCGGGTGTGGTGGCAACACCGAGAAGAAGCCCGGGGCGGTGAACTCCGGCCGTGCTGAACCATGCCGACAGTGGCGACGGCGCCAACCCGACCGCCAATGCTTCCCGGGCAATGATGCTGTCGCACGTCCCTTCCGGCAGCCAAAGCAGTACGCCCAGGCCCGCCGTACGCGCTGGATATCCCAGGGACTGCAACAGAGCGTGCAGTGCGCTGCTCCGGGCGGCATACACGCGCTTCATGCGACGCAAATGCCGCATGTAGTATCCGTCGCGCATGAACTCCGCCGTTGCCAGCTGCACTGCGGGGCCGGGAGCCGGGGCGAGACACATGACCGCCTCGGCGAAGTGCGAAACCAACGCAGGAGGCGCGACCACGAAACCGAGTCGAAGCGTGGGACTGATCGTCTTGCTGAACGAACCGATATGAATGACGCGCCCGTTGCCGTCCAGCGACGCGAGGGCGGGTGCAGCACGCCGTTTCAATTGGAGCTCGCCGAGATAGTCATCCTCGATGATCCACGCCCCTGTGCGCGTCGCCCACTCGATCAGTTGAGCCCGCCGGGCGAGCGACAGAGGCACTCCGGTCGGAGCCTGTTGGCCAGGTGTCACCAGCGCCAAGGCAGCATCCGGCGCGTGCTGCGTTCCGTAAGTAACGTCAATGCCGTCATCGTCAATCGGGATCGGGACCGGGGCAAGCCGCGCGATTTCAAGTGCTCGTCGGCTGGGGGGAAACCCGGGGTTCTCCACCCAGGCACTTCTCCCTTCCGCCCCGAGGACCCTGAGTGTGACGCCGAGTGCGCCGGAGAAGCCCGCAGTGATGAAGACTTGGGATGGGCGGCATTCGATGCCTCGCGAAAGTGCCAGATGCGCTGCGATCTCGCGTCTGAGTTCAGGTTCGCCGCGAGGATCCGGATAGATGAGCGGAGCGGCCACTTCGGCACGGGCGGCCTGTGCACGCAATCGCGCGAAGAGCGCGACCGGAAAACTGTCCGAGGCGGGCACGCCGTTTTGGAAGACAGATGTTCCGGTCCGGAAATCGTGGTATAGGGGCGGGACCGAATCCGCGGTATTGGATGGGTCCGACAACGCGACTCGTGCCGGGTGGTCTGCCACCCTTGTGCCGCCGGAGCGTGAGGAAACGACCAGTTGCTTATCCGCCAATCGCTCGTAAGCCGTCTTGACAGTGCCCCTTGCAACACCCAGTTGCGCCGCGAGGTCCAGCCACGAGGGCAGTCTCGCGCCGGGCGCGAGCACACCACTGTCGATTGCTGCCGTGACGCCGATGCGGATTTGTTCCGCCAAGGAGGTTTCCGCCGTTCGATCCAGCCTGAGGTTCAGGGTCTTCGCCATAGGGCATGGTACATCCGGAATATACGTTTCTGGTTCTTTTTAATGAACCTCCGCGGTCGCATACTCCCGCCGTCCCCCGAGGAGATGTTGATGAAGCGCACCTGCATTCTGCTGCCCCTGCTCGCCGCGATCGTCGCGACCTTTGCCGGAGCGGCCCGCGCCGATGGTCCCCGCGAAACGGTCAAGCCTAATTTTTCACAATCCCTCCCGCACATTCCCGGCAAATCGCTTGTCGCCGTGGAAGTCTCCTACCCTCCGGGGGCCGCGTCGGTGCCACATCGTCATGCCCAATCGGCGTTCATATATGCCTACGTCGTTTCCGGCCGCGTCGTGAGCCAGGTGGGAGAGCAGCCTGAGCGTACTTACACTGCGGGAGAGAGCTTTCATGAAGTGCCCGGCGCGCATCACTTCCTGAGCCGCAACGCGAGCGAGTCCGAACCTGCGAAACTGCTTGCCGTATTCATCGTCGATACCGACGACGAAATCTTGACTACCCCTGACAGATAGAGTTTTGAAATGAGCCAAAGACTGGATTACACGAAAACCTCGCCCGGTGGTGTTAAAGCCTTCGCCAGTGTCTACGGCTACGTGATGCAATCGGGACTCGATGACATTCTGGTCGACCTGGTCTACCTGCGCGTTAGCCAGATCAATGGATGCGCCTATTGCCTTGACATGCACACCCGCGACCTGATCAAGAAGGGCATCAAGGTCGAGAAGTTGGCGCTGGTGCAAGTGTGGCAGGAGGCCGCCGGACTGTTCAGCGACCGGGAACGTGCAGCCCTTGCCTGGGCGGAAACGGTTACCCGGGTCGCGCAGACTGGCGTTCCGGACGCCGAGTTCGAGGCGGCCAACCGCATCTTCAACGAGAAGGAACTGGCGGACCTGACCATGGCCATCGGCCTGATGAATGCATACAACCGTCTCGCGATCAGCTTCCGTCGCACGCCGGAAGCGGTTCTTGCAGCCGAGGCCTGAAAAAAAATCAAATTCTTACCATCCAACGACGGCAAGGCCCGTCACTTCAGTTACGGCTCAACGTATGGAACAGCGATTCGACATCAGCAAACTTATCCCGGAAGGCTATAAAGCCATGTACGCCCTGCATACCTACGTGCAGGGCGCCGGCCTTGATCTCGGCCTGCTCGAACTGGTGCGCTTGCGCGTATCAAAAACTAACGGCTGCGGCTTCTGCGTAGCCATGCATATTCCCTTGGCGCGAAAGTACGGCGTCACCGAGCATCAGATCCATCTCGTCTCCACGTGGAAGGAATCGCCAGTCTTCAGTGCTCGTGAGCGTGCAGCACTGGCTTGGGCCGATGCGGTCACGGCACTTGGCGGACAGGAAGTGCCGGATAAAGTCTATGAGCAAGTGAAGGCGGAGTTCACCCCTGAGGAGATCGCCAACCTCACGCTATGCATCGGCGAGATCAACACGTGGAACCGCCTCATGATCGCTTCACGTACGCCGCCGGCGCTGTAAGGGCGGCGTCGGCCGATCATTTCAGAAAGGACTTGCAATCGGTACGTTCCGACTGCTGTTCATATTGAAGCCCGGCCAGGCACGGCGTCATCCATATAATTGATACGCTCGACACGGCTGAAGGTTTCGCCTGCTTAGTCAGCGCGGGCCTTACCGCTCTTGCCGGGCGTCCTGCTGCTTAAGCCATCCGATAACGGCGTCGGCCACCGGCTTTTCGTAGCCACGGTAATCGTGCTTGGCGCCAGGAATTACAACCTGTAAAAAGCGCTCTGATACGAGTGTCTTTCTAAACGACGCGGCCTTGGCATCCATTTCGTTGTCGCCGTAGATGTCAATAATCGGAACCTTAACCTTTCGTAAGTTAAGGTTGGTGTTCACCGGCTCTTTTCCGCCGGCCGTCATCCCTACGCCGATGAATCCAGCGACTCCGGCGTCAGGGTTGTTCGCCAGGAAGCCACTCGTCATGCGTCCGCCCATGCTGTGACCCAACAGGTAGATCCGCTCAACCTTTTTTTCGTTCTTCAGGTAATCCAGTGCTGCTTGGATACGCCGATATGCCTCGGGAAACGCCGAAGCAAGTTCCGGGGATTCGGGCGAATCGACACCCGGGTCTGGCATCCGAAGTGACAGGGTGTGTAAACCGAGTTCCTTGTGTATGGCACGCCGAAGCGGGCCCACCACATTTCCATCGGCAGAATTCCCGCGTCCGTGTGCCAAGACGACGGCGACCTTCGACTCTTCTCCGTCCAGATACTCACCTTCGGGCATTTGGGCGACAGCGCGCAATGCGGAAACGCAACCGAGAACCAAAAGAAGCGACTGCCCGATACGCATGGCAAACCTCCCGGCGAAAGCCAATGTGTTGCACTCAGAAGTTGTGTTGCCCGCGATGAAATGCCTGTAATGCAGACATGGTCAGACGAGAAAGGTGCGCACGACCTGTCGTTCCAGCAGTCCTTAACGTCTGTGCGTCCGCCCTTCTCCCCTCAGTGAAGGTCGAGTGCGTCGCTGGCCCAGCGCGATGACAGCATTTGCTCGAACTGCTCCGCCGGCCGGGGATGGGAGAACAGAAAGCCTTGAGCGAAGTCGCACCCCGCTGCGGCGAGCAGGTCGAGTTGCTCGGGCCGCTCCACGCCTTCGGCGATGACCTTCAGCCCCAGCTTGTGCGCCATGACAATGATCGTTTCGGCGATCGTTCTATCGGTCGAGTCGTCGACCATGCCTCGGATCACGGACCGATCGATTTTCAGATAGTCGATATCGAAACGCTTCAGGTAAGCCATTGAGGAATAACCGGTCCCGAAATCATCGATCGCCACCTCCATCCCCGCCTCCTTGCACGCCATTAGCCGCTCCGAAACCTGCGACGACGTCTGCATGAGGATCCCTTCCGTGATTTCGAGCGTGATGAGGTGGGCAGGCACCCCCTCCCCGCGCATGAACTCGAGCCATGATTCCTGCTGCGGGAGGTGAAACTGCAGGGGCGAAACATTGATGCCGATCTGAAACGGTGCGCCGAGCAGCCCGCTCCAACGCCTTGATTGCGTCAAAGCCTGATGGAATACCCAATTGCCGATGTCGCCGATCAAACCCGACTCTTCGGCCAGCGGAATGAACAGGGACGGCTCGATCAAACCGGCGTCCGAGTGGTTCCAGCGGATCAGCGCCTCGGCCTTGGCGACGCGGGCGGTCTTGACCTCGATCACCAGCTGGTAATAGAGCTCGAGATGCCCGTCGTCGAGCGCGCGCTGCAAGTCGTTCATAACGCGGTGCCGCCTGTGCGCGCGTTCGTCCATTTCCTGGGTGAAGTAGGCGAAACGGTTCTTCCCCGACTGTTTCGAGGCGTACATCGCCTGATCGGCCTTGCGCATCAAGTCCTCCGGCGTCTCGGCATCCAGCGGATAAAGGGCATCCCGATACTGCCCGAAATATTGACGGACTCTTTGTGCAGGTCGAAAGGGGCTGCGAGCGCACGCAGGATCTTGTCCGCGATCTGCTCGACCATTTCCTCCCTGTTGTCGACTTCATCCACCATCACCGTGAATTCGTCTCCCCCGAGCCGCGCGACGGTGTCTGCTGCTCTAACCGCGCCCCGGATGCGCTGTGCGGCCTGGACCAGGAGCAGGTCGCCTACGTCGTGCCCGAGCGAATCGTTGATCTGCTTGAAACGGTCGAGGTCAATGAACAGAAGCGCAAGCGAGTGATTGTGCCGCGCCGACAACTTGATGTTGTGCTCGAGCCGGTCGCGGAATAGGCGGCGATTCGGCAGGCCGGTGAGGACATCGAAGTTGGCAAGGTGCCAGATGCGCTCGTCGGCCTCCTTGCGCTCCGAGATATCGCTGATCATTCCGCTCATCCGCAGCGGCCGGCCCGCCTCGTCCCGAGCGGTCACCGTGCCGCGCGTGAGCACCCATTTGTAGTCGCCGGTTCGGCAGCGCACCCGGTACTCGCTGATGTAAGTCTGCGTCCTGCCCTCGAGATAGTCGCGCAACGCTGTATGGACTCTCTCCCGATCCTCTGGGTGAATACGGCTTAACCACCTCATTTCGCAGTCCGGCAACTCCTCGTCGGTGTAACCGAGGATCTGCTTGAGCCGCAGCGAATAGTGTGTCCCGCCGGTCCGCATGTCCCATTCACACAGCCCTTCGCCCGCGCCGTCGATGGCGAGGCTCAGCTTGTCCTTGGCAATCCGAAGCTCCTCCTGGATCTGCACCTGCTGGGAAATATCGATCGTCGCGCCGCGCAGCCGCAAGGGCTTTCCCGTCTCGCCCGTGTGGTCGAGCACCGGCAGCATCTCCGCCGACTCGGGAAAAGCCTCCCGAAAAGGCTTGCCGAGAATCGGGCGGCCGGAAATCAGTATTCGGTGCGCGTCGTTCTCCAGCTGATAACGGTGATCAGGGCCGAGCATCACCGAGACGGGAACGGGTAATGCCATCAACAGCGAGCGGAAGTACTCGCGCTCGCGGCTGACTTCCTCGGTCCGCTCGACGACCCGGCGGTCGAGCTCCTCGTTGGCCTCCCGCAAGCGCCTGTTGGCGTTCTGGACTTCGATGGTCTGATCGAACATCTCGGACTCCATCCGCTCGGCGCGCGCCCGGGTGCGTACAAAGTCGGTCACGTCTTCGACGCGGTGGATGATGTAGGTCAGCCCGGCTGCCGCATCGAGCACCGGCGTATTGATCGGACTCCAGAAGCGTTCCTCGAACACGCTCCCCTGTGGTCCGGGCACGGCGACGTCGTATTTCTTAATCGCCATGGTGTCCGCGCACCGGACACGGAGCACCCGCTCGAGTGAAGCCTTCAGGTTCGCGACGCCCGAAGCCAGCGGATCGCCCGGATTGTCGGGAAACACCTCGAAGATGCCTCGCCCGAGAATGTCGCCGCGGACCGTCTGCGTCGCCTGCAAATACGCGTTGTTAACGGCAACGATGGTGAAGTCGGGGGAGAGGACGAGATAGGGCGTCGGAGTGGCCTCGAACAGCGCCTTGAAATCCAGCCCCGGGGCACCGTGGGATAAGGTCGCGTCGAGTTCCATGACACCGCTCGCGAGTTGAATCGTCTGTAGAACTTCAAACAAACCTTGAGTTCAATCTCACCGCGAGCCACGGCGAACCAGGCGCATGCACGGTATGCGGGAGCCATACCGCGCATTCAGCGCATGGCGATATGCGAACTGTTTTTTCGCGATTGTCGAATTCCATCCTCCCGGTGCTCGCGACCGCGCCCGGGAGGCACCGCTCACCGATTGGCGTATCCGGCGTCCACGTGGATCGTGCTACCGGTCACGTACGACGACAGGTCGGACGCGAGCCACAGGCTGGCCTGGGCGACTTCGGTCGGCGCGCCGAAGCGGTTCAGCACGCTCAACGTGGGCGCGTACTCCGCTTCGGACACCTTCATCGCGTCGAGAGCGCCCCGCAACATCGGCGTGTCGATCGCGCCGGGGGCGACGGCGTTGACGCGGATATCGTGGCCGCCGTTTTCGAGCGCGGCCACCTTCGTCAGCCCGATGACGGCGTGCTTGGCGGCAACGTAGGCGCCGTTGGTCGGCTGCGGGCGGAAGGAACTGACGGAGCCGATGTTGACGATCGAGCCGCCCTGCCCCTGACGGATCATCTGCGCCAGCTCGTACTTCAGACACAGCGCGACGCCCTTGAGGTCCACCGCGATCACGCGGTCGAAGTCGGCCTCGTCCATTTCCGCGAGCGGCTTCGTGTCGGGCGACACCGCCGCGTTGTTGATCGCGACGTCGAGCCGGCCGAAGCGCGAGACCGCTGCGGCGACGAGCGCATCGACATCGAAAGCGACCGAGACGTCGGCGCGCTGGAAGAACGCTTCGCCGCCGGCTCCGACGATTTCCTCGACGACGTGCCGACCCGCGCGCTCATTGACGTCGGCGACGACGACGCGGGCGCCGGCTTCCGCGAAGAGGCGTGCGGTTGCGGCACCCATCCCGATGGCCGCGCCGGTGACGATCGCGACCTTGTCCTGCAGGATTTTCGAGTTCATCCCAGTTCCTTTTTCGAATGATCAGTCCACCGCGGGCTCGAGCACCGGCAGGGCGACGACGATGTCCTCGCGCACGACCATGCCGCGCAGCGATCCTCCGGCGATGAGCGGTTCGAGCGGGGCGAGGTCCGCCTCCGACCAGGCGGCGTGCAGCGCGTCGAGGTCCGGCCACCAAGTGCACTCGGCGCCGTCGAATGGCGCGTCGTCCGCGACGGCGATGTGGCGCGTGAGCCGCAGCGGGACGGCATTCGGCGTCCCCCCCGGGCGGCGCGGACCCAGCCAGCGCCGCGCGAAGTCGGGCGCGGCAAGCGACGGCTTGCGGCGTGCGACGAGGATCAGCTTCACGGCACCTAGCGGCAGCGGGCCGTCGACGACGATTTCTTCGCGCGCCACGGCGGCGAGCACCGGCGGCGTGACGAAATTCGCCTCGTCCGGGCCGGCGCCGTCGAGGTACTCCCGGCTCGACACGAGACGGGCGAGCGCGTCGGCGTCGTCCACCCAGAGCTCCGGGGCGCCGTCGGCGAGCAGCGGCAGTCCGGGAAGATCCGCCTCCGGGTCGTCGCCGACCCGGTGGTTCTGCACGTAGCCGCGGATGAAGCCGGCCTCGACGAGCGTCAGCGCGTGCGCCTTGTGGGTCGTGCGCCAGTATTCGCTGAAGGCCGGGACGGTGAAGTCGTCCCGTCGCTTCAGGAAGCTCAAAACCTTGAGCATCACGACGGTCTCCGCTCAGCGCACCGCGCGTTGCACGTACTGGTCGACGACCTGCTCGAAATGACGGATGCGCACTTCCTGATAGTTGCCCAGCGTCTGGCCGCGCTTCTTCGACGCCTTGAAGCCCAGTTGCTGTGAGCGCAGGTTGCCGGTGTCCTGGTCGTAGACGTTTGCGAGCACCGGATCGAGGCCGGGCACGACGCCGTACGACTCGTCCTCGCCGACGAACGCGACTTCCGGCGGCTCGGGGTGCTTGCCCGAATCGGGCACCGGACGCAGGAACAGGATTTCGAACAGGCAGCGCTCCGGGTCCGTGCCGAGCGGGCGGAAGCGGTAAACCATCGGCAGCGACACACCGGGGAAAAGCACCATGTTTGGAAAGACGTGGTACTCGATGGTGTCGATGATCTCCGCGTCGGAGAAATGTTCAAGCGACGCGCGATACTTCTCGCCGAGCGTCTTGCGCAGGTAGCGTGCCATCACCGTGCGCGCGGTTTCGCCCTCGCCGACCTTCAGGTCGTCACCGACGACGGACCGGTCGCCGACCAGCATCGAGTCGACCAGTTCCTGCTCGGTCAGGCGCTTCTCGAGGTGCGGGCTGCTGATCCCCCCGACCGCGTAGAAGCGCGTCACGTGGTCGCCGTACACGTCGTACTGCACGTTCGCGTCGCTCGTGCCGGGCAGCAGCTGCGGGTGCGTCTCGAGCACGTGGTAGGATTCGAGGAACGCCTCCATCCCGGTCTTCCAGTTGCACGGCAGCACCTTCGCGATGTGCAGCTCGATGTAACGCTTGCTCATGTCCCAGCTGCCAAAGTGCTCCGGCAGCACGTCGAGGTAGCTTTCGAGAGGTTCGGCGTTCTCGTCCAAGTTGATGAAGACGAAGCCGCCCCACAGGCCGACCTTCACTTCCGGCAGCGTGTAGGCTTCCGGCTTCACGTGCGGGAAGTCCCACGCGGACGGCACGCTCTTCAGGCTGCCGTCGAGGTTCCACGTCCATCCGTGGTACGGGCAGCGCAGCTCCTGCGCCGAGCCGATGCCCTCTTCCGGCCGCAGCTTGGTGCCGCGATGCAGACAGGAGTTGTAGTATGCCTTGATGCCCTCGTCCGTCCGGACGACCAGCACCGAATAGGGACCGACTTCATACACGTAGTAATCGCCGACCTGCGGGATGTGCTCCTCGCGGCACGCCCACTGCCAGGTCTTGCCCCAGATCTCCTGCAGCTCGCGCTCGAAGAACTCGCGCGAGGTGTAGCGCGAGTACTCGATGTCCTCTTCGCCGAGGAAGCGGTAGTTCGTCTCGCGCAGCGCCTGCGGCGCAGGCTTCGCGTCGCGCTCGACGATGTCCTGCACGCTCGGACCGGGGCACCTCGCCTCGCCGGGCTGCAGGCCGGCGTAGTCGCCGGGGATGACGGACATCGGGATACGGTCGTTCATTTCTTGTCTCCTCTCTGGTTTGCGGTCGTGCTGCCAGTTCGCTCCGTCGCAGTCAGGCGCCAGGCTGGCGACGAGTTGCTGCCGAAGCCTGCTGCTACCAGCCGTGGTTCTGTTACTGCCGACCACTGTTCGATGCTGCACGAAAAACAGAATCGTTGTTTTGTTTTACTCTGCATTCGGCGCGCTGCCGGACCCTGTGCGGCCGCACCCCTCAGGCTGCGACGAGTTGCTGCAACTCGAACACGTTGCCGTCCGGGTCGCGCCCGTAGGTCGCCTTCGCCGCGCCGAAGTCCTGCGGCGGACAGTGGAAGCGCACGCCGGCTGCTGCCAGGCGCTGGTACGCCGCGTCGACGTCGTCGACGTCGAAGCACAGGTGGGTGATGCCGTAGCTATTCACCGGGCGGTCGTCGGTGCGCTGCGGCGCGGGCGACGGGGATTCGAACTCGAAGAGTTCGACGCACAGCGATCCGAGCTGCAGCATCACCGTCGTGGCGCCGGTGCCGGCGAGCGCCATGACCGCGTCGATCTTCGGCTCGCCCGCCTTCCAGCTCACGCGCGAGACCTCCTTGAAGCCGAGCAGGTCGCAATAGAACGAACGCATGCGTTCGAGATTCGGCGTGGACAGGGCCACGTGATGGACGGCGCGGATCATGTTCAGTCCTTGAATCGGAGAGCGAAACGGGGCCGGGCGCGGCGAGGCGCCCGGCACGTGCGAGTGTCAGGCGATCAGCCCGGCGCGGTAGGTCAGGTCGTCGCGGCTGCGCGTGCCCTGGATGCGGTACGCGGCGAACTGGCCGTCGGTTCGGCCGGCATACGGCCAGCACGCGTTCCAGTCCATCACGAGGTCGCGCGAGAACATGCGCCACACGCCGTCGCGCTTCTCCCACACGTCGCGGTAGCGCATGCCGTCGGGGCAGTTGATCTGCGTGCCGTCGGGCATACGCGCGGAGGCGTTGCCGAGCATGTAGGACTCGGCGCGCGCGTGCACGCCGTCGTCATCGAGTTCGATCGTGACGTTCGCAATGCGGTGAAACGCCCAGATCAGGTTGTCCTTGATGAACGGGATGTCGTAGTCGCAGAACGCGTGCGC
The DNA here is from genome assembly GCF_036675785.1 of Aromatoleum sp. Taxonomy (NCBI): domain Bacteria; kingdom Pseudomonadati; phylum Pseudomonadota; class Betaproteobacteria; order Rhodocyclales; family Rhodocyclaceae; genus Aromatoleum; species Aromatoleum sp. The sequence goes on along the minus strand of NZ_JAKFEF010000026.1, from coordinate 18,477 downwards.
GTTGCCGTCGAAGATGCCGAAGATCACTTCGCCGTCGTGGTGGAAGGTCGACTTCAGCAGTTCGAGGTCGCAACGGTCGACCGCCTGGATGTAGCGGCACATCTGGTCGTAGATGGTCTGCTTGTCCGCGAGGGCGCGGATGCGCGCAGCGGTGCTCATGCGCGGCCCCCGAGGATCTTGTACATCGGATCGTCCTTCGAGCGCTGGCCGCGCAGCTTGATCATGCCGAAGAGACCCTCGTCCCACACCGCGGTGGTCGGGAAGCTCATGTTCCACTCGTGCACGAAGGTGCGGCGGGCGATCTTCCACTGGCCGCCTTCCTTGCGGTATTTGTCGACGTAACGGCCGCCGACCAGCGTGTCGGTCTTCTCGCCGCCCTTGTTCCACGTGGCGACCGCGATCACGTACACCTCGCCGCGCGCGCCGTCGCCGTCGACCGCGAAGAACTCGTTCGACACCGAATGGAAACTGCGCTCGAGCTCCGGCCGGTTGAGGCATGCGGCGACGAACTCGTTGGCCGGTCCGGCGAAGGCGCCGTTCTCGACTTGCGCACCTTCCGCGAACACGCCGGCGAGCAGCTCACGGTCGGCGCGGTCGACCGCACGCGCATAGCGCGTCACCAGTTCGCGCAGCGCCTGCTTGTCTTCGAGTTCCTGCAGCAGTTCGGCTTCGTTCTTTTGGCTCATCCTTGTCTCCGTCTCTGGTTGGGGTGATGCGGTTTGGGGTTGGGGTTGGGGTGGGTGCGACACGTCGCCGCCCTTATTTTGAACGCCGGCGACCCCGCCGGCGCTCGGTAAGACACGGCCTTCAGGCTGCGACGGGTGCTTCCAGCGACACTTCGATGCGCCCGTCGACGACGCGCAGCGCGTACGTCTTCAGCGGCACGCGGCCCATCTGCCCGCGGCCGCAGCCGGTGCGCACGTCGAACATCACGCCGTGCAGCGGGCACGAGATCAGCCCGTTGCGGATGCGCCCGCCTTCGAGCGGCGAGTTCTGGTGCGTGCAGCGGTTCTGCACCGCGAAGAATTCGTTGTTCGCGTTGCAGATCAAGATGCTCTGACCGTCGATCTCGACCGCCTTATTCGCGCCGGCCGGCAGGTCGGCGCAGTCGATCGCGTAGTGAAATTCGTTGCTCATCGTTGAACTCCCGGGCGCGAGTCGCGCCCGTCAGGATCGGAAAAAGGAATAGGAAACGTCGTCGAGGTCCGAACGACCGCGGCGCGCGAGCGCGCCGATGCCTTCGGTCCAGATCGCGGAGCCGGGCTGGTTGGCGTTCCAGTCGAGGACGAACAGGCGGTTCGTGAACTTCCAGACGCCGTTCTTGCGCCGGTACTTGTCGAGGTAGCGGCCGCCGACCATCTGGTCGGACTTGCCGTCCGGGCCGTCGACCACGGTCATGCCGATCACGTAGCTGCGGCCCGTCGCGCGGTCGCCGTCGATCTCGAACAGCTCGTTCGACGTGAAGTGGAACATCGTTTCGACCGCCGGGTTCGGCGCGCAGATCAGCTCGGCGAACGCCGCGCCGGTGCCCTTGAAGAGGCCGAAATCGATCTCGGACTCCGGCCACCACACCGACGCGAGCAACGCCTGGTCGCGGCGGTCGATGCCGTTGCAATAGCGCGCGTTCAGCTCGTGCAGCGCCTGCTTCGCTTCGATCTCGGCGAACGCGCGCTGCAGCCTCTCGAGTTCGCCGGCCATGCCCAGTGACTCCTGATTCGACGCGCCCATCTCACGCCCCCTCGCCGGCCGGATACGGCTTCGCCAGCACGCCTCCGTCGACGTACATCTGGTGCCCGGTCATGAAGCTCGCCTCGTTGCTCGCGAGGAACGCGACCGTCGCGGCGATCTCGTCGACGTCGGCGATGCGGTTCAGCGGCTGCATGCCGGCGTAGATCTTCTCGAGGCGCGCCCCATCTTCGGACGCGTCGAGATATTGCTGCAGGTTCGGCGTACGGGTCGCGGCCGGGTGCACCGAGTTCACGCGGATGTCGTAGCCCTGCTCGCCGCAATGCAGCGCGACGGTCTTGGTCACCGCATCCTGTGCGGCTTTCGCTGCGCCGTAGGCCACGAACAGCGGCCCGGGGCGGATGCTCTCGACCGACGAGATATTGACGATCGCGCCGCCCCGCGTGCCGTCTTCGCGCGCCTTCATGCTCGCGATCGCGTGCTTGCAGCCGAGGAAGGTGCCGACGCCGTGCACGCGCATGTGGCGGTCCCAGTCCTCGAGCGTCGCCGCTTCGATGTGCGCCGGGAACGAGATGCCGGCGTTATTGACGAGGATGTCGAGCCGGCCCCAGCGCTGCTCCGCCGCGGCGGTCGCGGCGCGCCACTGCGCATCGTCGCCGACGTCGAGCGGCTGGTAGGCCGCGTTCGGGCCAAGCTCGTCGGCGAGCTTCTCGCCCGCCGCGTGGTTGATGTCGGTGACGAGCACCTTCGCGCCTTCCCTGATGAAGCATCGCGCGATGCCGGCGCCGATCCCCTGCGCCGCGCCGGTCACCAGCGCGACCTTTCCGTCGAGTCTTTGCATGTCGTCTCTCCGTTGGGTCCTGCGCGCTCAGCGGGCGAGGTATTTGTCGATCGTCCGGTGCAGCAGGCGCGCGCGGATTTCCTGATAGTTGCCGAGCGTCTGCCCCGGCTTCGTGCTCGACTTGAAGCCGCGTTGCTGGCCCTGAAGATTGCCGGTGTCCTGGTCGTAGATCGTCGCGAGACCCGGGTCGAAACCCGGCACCTCGTGGAAGGACTGCTCGAAGCCGAGCTCGACCGTCTCGGCCGGGTCGGGCCGCTCACCTGAATCCGGCAACGGCTGCAGGAAGAAGAGGTCGAAGACTGTCGTGTCCGGGTCGTTGCCGTTCGGGCGGAAGCGATACACCATCGGGAACAGCAGCGACGGGAAGAGACAGGTGTTCGGGAACAGGTGGTACTCGATCGCGTCGATCGTCTCGGTGACGCTCAGGTGCGACAGGTCCTTGCGGTACGCCGCGCCGAACGTCTGCTGGATGTGCTTCGCGAACGTCGCCCGCGCGGTGCTGCCCTCGGGCACGCGCAGCTTGCCCGCCTCGTCATGCACGCCTTCGACGACGGCCTCGGCCATCAGCGCGTCGAGGATCTCCTGCTCGGCGAACGCCTTGCCCAGGTGCGGGCTCGGGAAGCCGACGAGATGCACGAAGCGCGATACGTTGTCGCCGTAGACGTCGTACTGACTGTTCGCGTCGCCGACGGTCAGCACGCCCTGCGGGTGCGTCTCGAGCACGTGGTACGACTCGAGGAAGGCTTCGAGGCAGGCTTTCCAGTTCGCCGGCAGCATCTTGCGGACGTGGCGGGCGGTGAATTTCTCCGACAGGTTCCAGTTCGCGAAGTGCTCCGGAGTCACGCCGAGGTGCTCGGCGAGGGGCGCGGCGTCGCGGTCGAAGTTGATGAACACGAAGCCGCCCCACAGCTCGACGCGCAGCTCGGGCAGTCGGAACGCGTCGTCCGAAATGTGCGGGAAGTCCCAGCGGCACGGGACGTCGGTGAGCGCGCCTTCGAGCGACCAAGTGAAGCCGTGGAACGGGCAGCGAAGATTTTTCGACCGGCCCGAGGATCCGGCCGGCTTCAGCTCGGTGCCGCGATGCAGGCAGGCGTTCGGATAGGCCTTGATCTCGCCGCTTTCGGTGCGCACGACGATCACCGACTTGTCGGTGATCTCATAGACGAAGTAGTCGCCCGGCTCCGGGATGTCCTCGACGCGGCAGGCCCACTGCCACACTTTCGTCCACAGCTTCTCCTTCTCGAGCTCGAAAAACTCGCGCGACGTGTAGCGGCTGTAGGTGATGTCGTCGTCGCCGAGGAAGGTGTAGCTCTCCTCCGTCAGATGCGCGGGCGCCTGGTCGCCGTCGCGCCGGATGATGTCGGCGGTGCTGGGGCCGGGGCAACGCGCGGCGCCGTGCTCCAGCGGTTCGAACGGTTTGTTCATTCTTGTCTCCTCACGTTTCCTTGTTCGGCCGCCGGCGCTGCCGGTGGGCGAGTTCCCGTCTCGGCGGGACGGTGTTAATAAAACAGGATTTCCTGTCTTTTTTCAACTGCCGGAAACCAGTATGTCTCGCTCAACCCTGCTCGCCGCGCCCGGCCAGGTGCAGCCCGACCTGGTCCTTCAGGAAGCTGTCGGCCGCGGCGTCGGTGCGCGCCCAGTCGACGATCTCCTTGCGCCGCGTGATCTTCCAGCCGTCGCCGCGGTCCTCGTACTCGTCGTGGTAGCGCCCGGCGACGAAGAGATCCTTCTTCTCGCCGTTCTCGGTGATGCGGTGATGCGCGATGAAATACACCTCGCCCGTCGCCTTGTTGCCGTCGACCGCGATGTCGACCTGCCCGATCAGGTGCTGACTCGCGTCGCACGCGGCGAGAAATCCCTGCGCGAAATCGATGAAATCCGACGCGCGACCGGCGAAGAGGCCGCAGTCGACCCAGGCGTCGCCGTGGAACGCACTCCGCTGCACGTCGGACAGCAGGCGGTCCTGTCCGCGCATGTAAGCGTTCAGCGCCTTGTGGATGTCGCGTCGCGCAGCGAGGTCCGACACTTCGGCGCGCAGCTTGCCAAGTTCGGCTGCGAGGTCGATCGTCTCGGGCGCATTCATCGGCTGGTTTCCCCATTGTCGATGACGATCTCGGCGCCGGTGATGTAGCTCGACTCGTCCGCCGCGAGGAAGACGACGAGGTTGCCGACGTCCTCGGGGCTGCCCTGGCCATGCTGCTGGATCTGCCCGATGCCCGCGGCGGCGCCGCCCAATTGGGCGATCGCGGCGGCGGTCATCGGCGTCGCATGCGCACCGGGCAGGATGCAGTTGCAGCGAATGCGGTAGTTCCTTTCCTGACAGTGCAGCGCGATGCTGCGCGTCATCGACAGGATCGCGCCCTTCGCCGCGGTGTAGGCGAGCACCGGGCTGTTGCCCTTGATCGCGGCAATCGACGACACGTTGATGATCGAGCCGCCGCCGGTTTTCGCCATCAACGGGATCGCGTACTTGCAGCCGAGGAAGGTCCCTTCCGACATCACCGAGTTATGCAGTCGGAACTGTTCGAGCGTCGTATCCTCGACGGTGCCGAACTGGACCAGCCCGGCGTTGTTGACCAGCACGTCAAGGCGGCCGAAATGCGTCAGCGTCTTGTCGAGGACCTTCTGCCAGTCGGCTTCGCTGCGCACGTCGTGCTTCACGAAGACCGCGCCTTCGATGTCCGCCGCCGTGCGCTCGCCGAGTTCCGCATTGACGTCGGTCAGCACGACCTTCGCCCCTTCTGCCGCCATCAGCCGCGCGTCGGCCGCGCCGAGTCCGGATGCCGCTCCGGTGACGATCGCCACCTTGCCTGCGAGTCTGCCCATGTCGTTCTCCTGTCGGTGTTCGGTGCTACCGCCTCGCGCGGCCCCGCGGGGGGCGGGGGACGCTGGAGGCGGTCGACGTCGTTGTTGTCGTTGTCGTTGTCGTTTCGCCTGGGTCAGGCGCCCTGCCCCACCGCGCCGGCCGGCATCTCGCCGCCCTGCGCCGCGCGCGCCCGCTTCGACTCCCCTTGCAGCAGGAAGTGGGACAGCGCGGGCACGAGGATCAGCGCTCCCAGCATGTTCCACGCGAACATGAAGGTCAGCAGGATGCCCATGTCGGCCTGGAACTTGATCGGCGACCACACCCAGGTGACGACGCCGGCGGCGAGCGTGACGCCGACGAGCGCGACGACCTTGCCGGTCGTCGCGACCGCCTTCTGGTACGCCTCGCTGACCGACATCCCGGAGCGCTGGAACACGAGCTGGATGCTCAGCAGGTAGATCGCGTAATCGACGCCGATGCCGACGCCGAGCGCGACGACCGGCAGCGTCGCGACCTTGACGCCGATCCCGAGATGCACCATCAGCGCCTCGGCGAGGACCGACGTCAGCACCAGCGGCAGCAGTGCGACGATGACCGCCCGCCAGTTGCGGAACGTGATCAGGCACAGCAGCGCGACCGCGGCATAGACGTACAGCAGCATCTTGCGGTTGGCTTCCTTGACGACGATGTTCGTCGTCGCGTCGACCCCGGCGTTGCCGGCCGCCAGCAGGTACTGGCGCTCGTCGGTGCTGTACTTCTCGGCGAACTCGCTGGCGGCCGCGACAACCCGTTCGAGCGTCGCCGCCTTGTGGTCGGACAGGTACGCGAGCACCGGGCTCATCGAGCAGTTGGCATTGAGGAACTCCGAGTTCCACGACACCGCGTTGCCGATCTGCGGGTCGATCAGGCTCTGGTTGTCGCTCACCGTCGCCCACTTCGGGTTGCCTTCGAACATGCCCGCGGTGTAAGTGCGCACCGTCTGCCCGAGCGACGCCGTCTGTTGCACGCCCGGCACCTGCGCGAGCTTCGAGTCTAGCAGGTCGATCTCGGTCAGCGTCTCGTAGCTGCGGCAACCGTCGTCCGGCGTCTTCACCATCACCGCGAACACGTCGCTCGAGATGCCGTAGTTCGCGGTGACGAACGCGTTGTCCCGGTTGTAGCGCGAGTCCGCACGGAGCTCCGGCGCGCCGGCATCCAAGTCGCCTATCTGCAATTGCAGCGACGTCACGAAGCCCCACACGCCCATCGCGAGCGCGATCGCGAGCGTCGGCACCGCCCAGCGGCGCTCCGTGAACTTTTCGAGCGCGCGCCACACGCGGCCGAAGCCGACCGGTGCGGACAGCTCCGCCTGCTCCGCTGCGAGGCTGCGCGCGGCGGCCTTCGGGCTGACGCCGATGAACGACAGCATCACCGGGATCAGGATCAGGTTCGTGAAGATCAACACGCCGACGCCGATACTCGCGGTCAGCGCAAGCTCGCGGATCACCGGGATGTCGATGATCATCAGCACCGCGAAGCCGACCACGTCCGCGAGCAGCGCCGTCATGCCGGCGAGGAACAGGCGCCGGAACGTGTAGCGCGCGGCGACGAGCCGGTGCGTGCCACGCCCGATGTCCTGCATGATGCCGTTCATCTTCTGCGCGCCGTGGCTGACCCCGATCGCGACGACGAGGAAGGGCACGAGCATCGAGAACGGATCGAGGCCGTAGCCGAGCAGCGACACGAGGCCCAGCTGCCAGATCACCGCGATGATCGAGCACGACAGCACGAGCACCGTGCTGCGGATGCAGCGCGTGTAAGTGTAGATGATCGCGACCGCGATGAAGACGGCGATCAGGAAGAACAGCGCGACTTTTTCGAGCCCGGAGATCAGGTCACCGATCAGCTTCGCGAAGCCGATCACATACACGCTGACGCCGGAGTCCTCGGTGCCGGCGTAGCGCTCTCGAATGTCGTCGATCTTCTTCGACAGCTCGTGGTAATCCACCGCGTTGCCGTCGGCATCGACCGGGAGCAGCGGCACCACGATCATGCTCGAGCGGTAGTCGTTCGCAACGAGGCTGCCGACGACGTTCGCGCGGGCAACGTTGATGCGCAGGTCGTCGATCGATTTCGCCGATCCGTCGTAGTCCTGCGGCAGCACCGGCCCGCCGGCGAAGCCTTCTTCGGTGACTTCGGTCCAGCGCACGACCGGCGTGAAGATCGACTTCATCCACGGGCGGTCGACGCCGGGCAGCAGGAAGACTTCGTCGTTGATCTTCGCGAGCGTCTCGAGATAGCTCGCGTTGAAGATGTCGCCTTCCTTCGCCTCGACGACGATCCGCACCGAGTCGCCGAGGCCGCGCAGTTCTACCCGGTTCTCCAGATAGTTCTGGATATAGGGATGGCTCTGCGGAAGCATCTTGTCGTAGCTCGCGCCGACTTGCAGGTCCTTCAGCTGGAACGCGAAGAACACCGTCAGCAGCGCGCAGACGAAGATCAGCGCGATCCGGTTGTTGAAGATGATCTGCTCGAGCAGTCCGCCGGACTTCGAATCGAAGTCCCGCGCGTCGCGGATCACCGGCATTTGAAGTTTGTTGGGTGAGACGGCCATTCTCTTGCTCCGCTTTATCGAGTGGCGCCGTTCGACGCGAGCTTCGCCTTCGGTCCGGCGGCGGCGAGTTCGGCATTGCCCTGCAGCCGCACGCCCTCGGCGCCGACCAGCACGAGCCCCTTGTCGTCGAGCGGCGCGACGCCGAAGTAGGACATGGCGCCGTTGGCGCGGTAGGTCTCGAAGTTGTCGCCCGCGTCGCTGCCGATCAGCAGCCCGCCGGCGAGGTTCGTGAGCACGATGCGGCCGTCGCCGAGTTGCAGCCCGCCGGAGACGCCGGCGTGCCCGGGGATGTCGACGCGCTGCCAGCTCAGCCCGAGGTCCGTACTGCGATAGACGCTGCCGCGCATGCCATGCGCGACGAGCGCCCGATCGCCGACGACGATGCCGAACAGCGTGCCTTCGTACCCGGTCGGACGGGCGACGAAGCGGTCTTCCGCCTTGTCGTGCATCCAGGCCCTGCCCTGCTCACCGACGACGAAGAGGCCGGACTTGCCCGCCGAAATGCCGTAGAAATGCAGCTCGTCGGGGTTGTCGACGCGATGGCCGAGCGGCGTCCAGGTCTTGCCGCCGTCCTCGGTGCGCAGGACGCGGTTGAACGTCCCGACGACGTAGCCGCGCTGTGCGTTCTCGAAATACACGCCCATGAACGGCTCGGTGCCGCCGAACGCGGCGAGGCTCTGCTCGCGCTCGACGTACTGCTTGCCGTCGGCGACATCCGCCTTGCCGTAGTAATCGACGATCAGGCGCGAGACGTCGTGGCCGTCGAGCTGCTTGGTCCAGGTCAACCCGCCGTCCGTGGTGTGGATCACGACGCCGCCGTGACCGACCGCCCAGCCTTCTCGCGCCGTCGGGAAATGCACCGCGAGCAGGTCGGCGCGGACCGGCACCTGCGCCTGCTTCCAGTTCTTGCCGCCGTCTTCACTGACAACAACGACGCCGCGCTGCCCGACCGCGACGACGCGGTTGCCCACCGCAGCGACACCGACCAGCGGGCTGCGGCTCGCCGCGACGTTCGGCAACGCAGCGACCGCCAGCGGGTCCTCGAATCCACCCCAGGCCGGCAGGTTGCCGAGCCCCAGTGCGAGCAGCGCCACGGTCGCGCCCGCTTTCTTGATTGCTTTCATGTCTCGCTCCGTACCACGCCGACCGGGCAAACGCCCGGCCGGTCCTGCGATGCAGATGGGCTAAGCGCCCCGCTCAGCGAACGCCCGCGCGGCTCAGCGCGGAGGATTCGTAGAAGCTCGCCGGCTTCGCTTCGGCCGCAGGCGTGACTTCCATCATCCCGCCGCCCGCCGGCGTGTAGGCCTGGCGCACGTACGAGCCGTTCGTCAGGTCATGCACGACGAACTCGTGCGTGTTGTGGCCGGTCGTCTCGTAGAACGGGTAGTAGTGCGTCTGCGTGACGCGGTAGATCTTGCCCGCGTCGTCGTAGTTGTCCGCCATGCCGACCGCGGGGATGTCCTCGTCCCAATAGAACGTGCGCTTCGGATAGACGTGGCGCGCGCCGGGCTTCAGCGTCGCCTCGACGACCCATACGCGATGCAGCTCCCAGCGCACGCAGTCCGGGTTCAGGTGGTTCGGCGTGAACACCTGGTCGGTGCCGCACTGCTTCTCGTCGTGCAGCCGGAAGGTGTTGTACGGGATGAACATCTCCTTCTTGCCGACGAGCTTGTAGTCGTAGCGGTCCTGCGCCCCGTAGAACACCTGCGTGTCGTCGACGGTGCCGACGCCGCCACCGGCCGGGCTCGGCGTGTCGTACGCGACGTCCGGCGACAGCTTCACGCGACGCTGCCCGGGCAGGTAGCTCCACGCGCGCCGCCCGACATTCAGCATGTCGACCGAGTCGTGCATCACGAGCTTTTCGCCCGCTTTGCGCGCCGGTCCGGTCCAGTCGATGCGGCCGTATTCGAGCATCTCGTCCGCCTTGATCGGCTCGGTGCGCGCCGGATTCATCGCCGGGAAGGTCTGCCAGTACGCGAACGCCCCCGTCTCGACGCGGCGGCCGCTGCGGTCGACCAGCGTCGAGGTCTGACTCGGCGAGTAGTACGCGAACTGGTCGTACTTCATCGTCCGGTTCCACATCACTTCCGAGCCGGTCTTCGGGATCGGGAACGGGACGCCGCCGAAGCAGGTGCCGGAGAGCTGCAGCAGGTTGTCGGCGAGCTTGCACGACGCGGCGTTCTTCAGCGTGTTGTCGAGCACGTACTTCGGATACTTCGCCGTGCGATGCGTCGGATAGACGTCGATGCGATACCCGGGGTACTTCTTCAGCATCTCCTTGGCGCCCGCGGACAGCTTGTCCTCAAACTTCGCCATGTTCTCCGCGGAGATCGAGAACAGCGGCTTCTCGTTCGCGAACGGGTCCGGACGGAAGTTCGGCTTCTTCGGGTCGTAGCTCGCCGGCGGCTCGATGCCGCCCTTGTACTCAGGGATCGTGCCGTCGGCGTTGCCGGCCTTCGTCGCGCCCCACGGCGTCAGTGTCGTGCCGAGCTGCTTGATCTCCTCGGGCGTCAGTGCGGCCGAGGCGGCGCCCGACGCGAGGGCGATGGCGAGGGTAAGGGTTCTCGTGGGGAAGTTCATGGTTGTCGCCTCCAGGGGATGTCGTTATGTTCAGAACGTCGTCTTCAGGGTCAGGGACACCCAGCCGCGGTCGCTCAGGACACCGCTGCCATTGGTGCCGTTCCAGACCACCGGGGATACACCGGGCACGCCCGCAAACGGGTTCGGTCCCTTGCTGACCGGACCGTAGTAGTCGTTGTATGCGAGGGTCACGACGTACTTCGCATGCACGTCGGCGCTAAGACCCACGCTCCACGCGCCCGAGCCCTTGCCCGGCCCGAGGACGGTGGAGGAATTGCCGTACAGGCCGCGGCTGTAGTTGATCGGCACCGTCAGGTCGACACCCGGCAACACCTGAAACCACGTCGGCGTGAAGGCAAGGTTGAAGCCGACCGCCTCGTCCGTCGCGCAGCCGGCATCGGTGCCGCCAACGCAGCCGTAGTCCTCGTGCTTGAAGAACGCGCGGCTCTCGCGATTCACGTCGTCGAGCTTGCTGTAGCTCAGTTCCAGCGTGAGCGGAGCCGAGTCGAAGACCGGGCTCTTGCCGAAATACGCGATCAGGTTCGCGACGGCATGCCACGTATCGCCCTGCGCCAGACCCGCGCCGTTCGAGGCGAGAGCGGTGTTCTCGCGCCGCGAGACTTCGGCCCCGAAGGACATCGAGCCGAGAAGCCGCGACAGGCTGAGGCCATAAAGCTTCACGTCTTCCGCATAGGCGTTGTGGAGAAAGCCGGCGCCCGGGACCATCACCGGATAACGGTCGTCGAACTTCCGGTAATAAAAGCCCACGTCGCCGCCGAGCAGGTCGGACTTCATCTTCGCCATCACGCCGAGGCTGCCGCGATTGTCCGGTTTCTTGTTCGGGCCGTGATCGAGGTCGCCGACAACCGGAAACCCGTTGTTCGGCGCCGCGCTCGTGCCGCCGAGGAAGCTCAGGTCGGCGCCGCCGAGATAGGTGCCGCCCTCCGGCAGACGGTGCGGATCCCATTCGAGGTAGTAGTTCGCCGCGACGCTGATGTCGTCGGTGATCTGCGCGCCGAGCGAGACCTGAGTCTGCGGCAGGAAGAGCTCTTTCGCCTCGATACCGGGCGTCGACGTCGCCTTGCGCAAGTCGAGAGGCCCCTGCCCGTACGCAATGCTGTCCGAGAACGTGAAGAGCGACTCGCCCCAGTACACGTTGTGGCGGCCCGCCCGGATGTTCAGCGGCACAGGGCCGAGATCGAGCTTCGTGAACACGAACGCGTCGAGGATTTCGCCCGAATCGTCGTACCAGCGCTCCACATCGCCGGTGAAGCGGTTGTTCGGATACGCGGTGCCGAGGCCGGCCGCCTGGTAGGCGGGATGCCCCTCAACATCGCGGTCGAACGCGAAGTCCTTCCACGCCGTCGCCGACACGCGAAAACCGTGATCCTGCTTGAAGACGAAGTCGAACTCGGTCAGGAGGTCGATCCGGCTGGTGACCATGTCGCCCTTGTCCCAGCCGTGGTTCGTGGCCTGCGAGATCCAGTTGTCCCCGAGCGTGTTGTTGCGACCGTCCGCGCGCCAGCCGGCGTTGTACTTGATCGTGTTGTCCCAGCGAATCGCGAGGTCGGGGTTGCCGGTGTCGATCTCGATCGCGGTCGCAGACGTCGCGAAGAGCGCGACCACCGCGCTGCCGATCAGTCCTGCGGTTCGGGGACGGGTGTTCCCGCGGGCCCCTTTATTCGTCTTCATTGTTGCTCCTCCTTGGGATTTGTCGGCGGTCTGCCGCCTTCTGCCTAGGCCGCTCTTGCCGCGGCACTCATTCACGTCGATTGCTCTGTCGGTAGCGGGCGCTGCTGTCGAGCTTTTCTCCCTGATCGTGGCGGCCCTCCGAAGGCCGAAGGCCTCTTGCTCTCCGAACCAATCTTGCTGTCCCGTTTAAAACCGACACGCTCGTTTTTATTGTTGCCCGAGGCGCCCGGTACGGAAATCCTGTGAACCCGGTACTTCGCCGCCCTGGACCACCCGTTTCTGGCCGTCTGGAACAAACCGTCTTGTCGGTTTTTATTATTACCCTTGACGCTCGCGTTTACAAGACATGGCGCCATTAAATGTTTGAATCGGTCCCGCGGCAAGCGGGGGCGGAGGCCCTCGGACCTGGCCGCCCTGCCCGCGGTCTCAGCCGGCCGCCGCGCTCGGCCGGCTACCTACGCGGTCCCGCCACGCGCCGAGCCGCCGATGCGACCGGTCGACCCCCTGCCCGACCTGCTCGCCGAACTCGACGAAGCAGTACAGCAGCAGGTCCGCCGCGCTCGGCTCCGCGCCGACGAGATACTGCTGGTCGCCGAGCTGGGATTCGAACCACGCGAGGCCCTCCTGCGCGGTGCGCTTGAGGTCGTCCGCCGCCTGCGGCAGGCAGCGCACGCGGTCCCGAAACATCGGCAGGCCTTCGGCGGCGCGGAAGCCGGCGGTCATCGGCTGGACGACCATCAGGTCGACCCGCCGCCACCACATCCGGGTCCGCGCCCGTTGCGTTGCGGTTGCGCCGATCAGCGGCGGCTCCGGGACGCATTCCTCGAGGTACTCGCAGATCGCCGTGGTCTCGGCGACAGGGGTCCCGTCGTCGAGCACGAGCACGGGCGTCGTCCCCGTCGGATTGATCCCGAGAAACGGCCCGCGCCGATTCTCGCCGCCGAGGATGTCGATCTCGGCAAGCTCGAGCGCAATCCCCTTCTCTGCGGCGAACATCCGGACGAACCGCGGGTTCGGCCCGATCGAGCTATAGAGCTTCATCGTCGACTCCCCTTGCCGCCAGCCCCGGCGTCAGAACTGGACGCGCTTCGTGTAGCCGCCGTCGATGACGAGGTTCGTGCCGGTGATGTACGACGCGGCCGGGCTCGACAGGAACACCATCGCACGGGCGACGTCCTCCGGCGCGCCGAAGCGGCCCATCGGCATTTCCGACAGCGTCTTGTCGTAGAGCTCGGGCATCGCGTCCTTGATCGTCGCCCAGTTGCCGCCCGGATACGCAATCGGGCCGGGGCAGACGGTGTTCACGCGGATCTGCTTCGGTGCCCACAGCTGCGAGAGCTGCTTGGCATAGGTGATGATCGCCGCCTTGATCGCGTTGAACGCCTGCGGGTAGATGAAGGTCTCGACCGCCGCAGTGCTCGACATCAGGATCACGCTGCCAGCGCCGGTTTTTTCGAGGAACGGTTCCAGCGTCTGGCAGCCGTTCACCGCGCCCATCATGTCGAGCCGGAAGCTCATGTCCCAGTCCATCGTGCCGGCCGCACCCGACGAGCTCGCGTTGTGGATGAAGACGTCGCAACCGCCGAGCTTGTCCGCGGCCGCAAGCAGCCAAGCCTGGTAAGCCGCCGAATCGTTCATGTCGAACGCGTCGCCGACGACCTTGCCGCCATGCTGCTTCAGCTCCGCGACGGTCGCGTCAACACGCGCCTTGTCACGCGAGAAGAACGCGATGTCGCAGCCTTCGGCCGCGAAGATTTCGAGCGCCGCCTTGCCGATGCCGCGGCTGCCGCCGTTGATGATGACTTTCTTGCCGCGCAGTCCCAGATCCATTTTGTCTCTCCTTCGAGGTGTGCGTGCGGGCGCAAGGCCCGCGGGTCTTTCGTGTCGTGTTATTCGTTTGAAGCCTTGCCCCAGGCGATGCCGCGCCGGAGCAGGTCGTAGAACACCGGCAGCTCCCACGCGCAGCGCTGCTTCTCGGGCCAGAAGTCCAGCAGCGGCTGCATGTCGTAGTGGCCGCGGCAGTGGCCGAGCGTGAGGTACAGCACCGAGCCGTCACCGATAGGGCGCAGGTACAGCACCGGATGTCGCGCGTGCCGCCATTTCGTCCGCGCGAAGCCCGTCGCGTCGCCCTCGAACTCGGTGTCGAGCAGCACGTGCAGGTCCGCATGGATGTCGGACAGGTACAGCTCGTCGATCACCTCGAACGGCTCGATCCCGTCGACGAGCGGGTGCGTCGGGTCGGCGACTTCGACGCGATGCGGGCCGATCGGCGGATGCGCGATGAACTGCGAGCCGAGCGTCTCCATGAAATGCGGCGCGAGCGCCGGCGAATCGACGAGGCCGTTGTCGAGAAAGCGCAGGATCGACGCGGTGCCATGCAGCGCGATCCAGCGTCCGCCGGCGGCGACCCACGCGCGCAGCGCCTCCTGCTCGTCGAGGCTCGGGATCACGTCGCAGGTGTAGGTGACGAGGAAGTCCGCGTTGCTGATCGCGTCGAGGTTCGAGTAATCCTCGAACACGCGCACGCGGATGTGCTCGACCTCGGCGAGGAGCTTCAGCAATTCCAGCCGCGCGAAGTCTATGTCGTGGTACTTGCCCGCTGCGACCAGCACGCAGTCGATGCGGCCGGCGGGTTTTTCGTTCGTGCTCATTTCGCCCTCCTCACCCGACGAGCCGGACCGGCTCACTGCCGTCCCAGTCCCGCGCGGCGTCGCGCATGACATCGAAGAACGCGTAGTTCTCGGGCGGAAAGCAGATCATCTCGATCAGGCTGCCCGGACCGCCGCCCGCATCGACATAGATTGCCTCGCCGCCGCCGGGCAGCGCGATCTCCTGCATCACGGTCGCGCCGCCCTCGGCACAGATCGCCCGCGCCTTCGCCATGTTCTCGACCTTGATGCAGACATGGTGCAGGCCCTCGCGCCCTTCGCGCCGCCAGCTGCTGTAGATCGACGGGGCGTCGTTGTGCTGCTCGATCAGCTCGATCTGCAGGTCGTCCCAGTACGCGATGTAGACGGTGAAGTCGATGTCGGCCGGCTCGCCGCGGTACTTCGCGGATTCGTACTGAATGTTCGAGATCTTGAAGAACGGGCCCACGCCCATCGTCTCGGTCCAGTAGCGCAGCGCGCCGTCGAGGTCGCCCGGCACGTACGCGAGCTGCATGATCGTGCCGAGGCGGGAGATCAGGGTTCGGGATGCGCTCATCGCCGCGCTCCTCAGGCCGCGACCGGCGCCGACGCCGCGGCGATCGCGGCCTGGATCTCTTCGCGCGTCGGGTTCCGGCGCAGCGTCAGCCCGCCGTTCACCTGCAGGTTCTGGCCGGTCATGAAGCACTCGTCGCTCGCGAGCCACACCGCCGCGGCCGCGATGTCCTCTTTCGTACCGATGCGGCCGAGGGGATAGCCCGACAGGAAGCTGTCGAAGAGGCCCGGCACGTCTTTCGCCTCGGCCGTCATCGGCGTCTCGGTCAGACCCGGCGAGATCGAGTTCGCGCGAATGCCACGCTCGCCGAACTCGTGCGCGACGCAGCGGATCACGTGGTCGATGCCCGCCTTCGTGCCCATGTACGCGGCGTGGTCATTCAGCATGATCGTCGCCGTCGCCGAACTGATCTGGATGATCGACCCCCCGCGCGACAGCGTGTCCACTGCCGCCTGGCAGAAGTAGAACGGCCCCTTGAACTGCAGATTCGTGATCCGGTCGATCTCGTCCTCGGTCGTCTCGGTGAAGGGCTTCAGCAGCCCCCAGCCGGTGGCGTTCAGCGCGATATCGACGCGGCCGCCCCAGTCCTTCGCGAACGCGAAGAGTTCCTCGACCTCGTGCTTCTTCGTGATGTCGCAGGTGCGGGCCGCGCCGCCGAACGTCTTCGCGAAGCGGCTCAGCTCTGCCAGGTTGCGCCCGGCCACGACGACGCGCGCGCCCTCGTCCGCGAAGCGCTTTGCGATCACCTGCCCCATGTTGTCGCGTCCGGCGGCGCCGAGAACGATCGCCACTTTGCCTTCGAGTTTCCTGCTCATGTCCGTGTCTCTCCGTTGGTGATGGAAGATGCTTGTCGTCGAGCGGGCAATTCGTTCTGTCTCGCTCCGCTGCCGGGTTTTCCGGCTTTCCCACCCGCCGCTTGCACGACTTGCTTTCCGGTTCTCCGGCCCTGCCCCGCCGCCCCGCCTCCGCGGATTTACGTTCGACCAGGGTTCGCTCTCGCGTAACAAACCGTCTTGTTCGTTTTTATTAGACTACCCGCAAAATCGAGCGTTGCCAAGGGCTCTGCGGCGCGTCGGGACGGAGCCGCCGACCCGACTTGGTCGACGGCCGCGCCCGCGCCGAACCGCATTCCTTTTCCGCCCCCGGCCTACGCCTCCATCGCCTTCACGTGCCCGATCGCCTCTGCGATCGCGGCCTGTGCGCTGCCGTACAGCATGCGGCAATTGTCCTTGTAGAACAGCGCGTTCTCGATGCCCGAATAGCCCGCGCCCTTGCCGCGTTTGACGACAATGACGTTCTGCGCCATGTCGACGTTGAGGATCGGCATGCCGTAGATCGGGCTCGATTTGTCGGTGCGCGCGACCGGATTGACGACGTCGTTGGCGCCGATCACGAGCGCGACGTCGGCCTGGCCGAAATCGGCGTTGATCTCTTCGAGGTCGAAGATCTTGTCGTAGGGCACGCCGGCTTCGGCGAGCAGCACGTTCATGTGCCCGGGCATGCGGCCCGCGACCGGGTGGATCGCAAACGCGACTTCCACCCCGCCTTCCTCGAGCAGCTGCGCCATCTCCCACACCTTGTGCTGCGCGCCGGCGACCGCCATGCCGTAGCCGGGCACGATGATGACCTTGGACGCGTAGCGCATCACCGACGCGGCGTCGAGCGCGGAGAGCTCCTTCATCGTGCCTTCGATCACCTCGCCGCCGCCGGCCGCTTCGCCCGTGATCGGCGTGAAGATCACGTTGCGGATCGGCCGGTTCATCGCCTTGGCCATCAGCTGCGTGAGCAGCGTGCCCGATGCGCCGACAACGATGCCGGCGACGATCAGCGCGGGGTTGTTGAGGACGAAACCTTCGAAGCCGACCGCGAGACCCGTGAAGGCGTTCAGCAGCGAGATCACGACCGGCATGTCGGCGCCGCCGATCGGGGTCGTCAGGATCACGCCGAGTGCGAGCGCGAGCACGAAGAACGCGACGATGAGGTTGGGGTTCGGGGCGGCCGAGACCACGATCGTCGCACCCAGCAGCACCGTCAGTGCCGCGAGCACGATGTTCACGAGGTTCTGCTGCGGCAGCCGCCACGCCTTCGTCGTGATCCCCTGCAGCTTCGCGAACGCGACGCAGGAACCCGAGAACGCGACCGAGCCGATCAGCGCGCCGAGCACGGCGAGCGTTGCGACACCCGGACTGTGCACGCCGCCGCGCGCGAACTCGAGCGCCGCGATCGCCGCCGCCGCGCCGCCGCCCATGCCGTTGTAGATCGCGACCATCTGCGGCATGTCGGTCATCTTGACCGCGCGTCCGCTCCACGTCGCGAGCGCGCCGCCGAGCACGATCGCGGTGATCATCAGTCCGTGGTTCGCGAGGCCCGGCGTCGCGAAGGTCACGAGCGTCGCCCCGACCATCGCGGCGCCGGCCCAGACGATGCCCTTGCGTGCGGTGACCGGCGAACTCATCGCCTTCAATCCCAGAATGAATACGACCGCGACCACGAAATACGACAGGTCGACCAGAACGTTCGCGCCCATCATGCGCCCTCCTTCGCGGCGGCTTTCGCGCCGCCCTTGTTGAACATCGCGAGCATGCGCTCGGTGACGACGTAGCCGCCCGCCGCGTTCGCCGCGCCGAGGAACACCGCGACGAAGCCGATCGCGAGTTGCACCGGGTCGTTTGGGTCCGCCATGCCGAGCACGACCATCGCGCCGACGAGCACGACGCCGTGCACGAAGTTGGAGCCCGACATCAGCGGGGTGTGAAGAATCACCGGCACGCGCGAGATCACCTCGTAACCGGTGAACGCGGCCAGCATGAAGATATACAGCGCTGCGATGCCTTCCATTTATGCCACCTCCGTTTCGGTCACGATGCCCAGCACCTGCTTGACGCCCGCGTGCCTGACTTCGCCCTGGTGGGTGAGGCAGGCGCCCGCGAGCACTTCGTCTTCCCAGTCGAGCGTGAGCGCGCCGTCCTTGATGAACGGGGACAGGAAGTTGAACAGGTTCTTCGCGATCATTTCGGACGCGTGGACGGGCATGCGGCTCGGGATGTGGGTCGGGCCGATGACGAGCACGTCGTTGAT
>NZ_JAKFEF010000010.1:0-125050 GCF_036675785.1 Aromatoleum sp. | reverse complement strand
GCCGCGCGCGCGGCGGGGTCGCGTGCCAACCGGCACGCGGGCGGGCGGGCCGGGCATCGCGATGCGTCGCGGAAGTGGCATGTGTGCTCGGGTGGATCTCGGGTCGGTGGCGTTGTCGCGCGATTCGTCCATGGCAGCCGCTGGTATCCCGGCGCCCGCGCGGCGGCTCCCGTCGGCGCGTCGGGCGGCTTTCCCCCCTCCCCCCGAGAGCCGGGCGACGCCTGGTGTTTGTCGCACCGGCGGCCGCGAAGGTTCCGTGTTCGACCGGCAAGTCGGATGCGCATCAATTATCGCGGCCGGCCGGATTTCCGGGAAGACCGCCGGCAGCGGAGCGTGATCAATTCGACACGCGGCCGTCGCGGCTTTCCTCGTGCCTTGCCAGGTAGGGAAACGCGCTACGATCCGAGCCCAGCATGTGCTGCGCGATGACGTCGTACGCGAGGAACTGGAATAGATCGATCGCCGGCACGTCGTCGCGGACGATCAGCTCGAACATGCCCGTGGCCTTGTCGAGAAGGCGCGCGTGCTCGGCGGCATGGGCACGGCGGTCCGGAAAGCCGGCTTCGGCGTGGATGCGTTCCTCGTCGGCGAAGTGCTCGCGCACGTCCGCGAGCAGCTCGTGGACGATGCGCAGCGTATCCTCGCGCGAGGCGCGGGAGACGATCGCGTCGAGCAGGAGATTTGCATGCTCGAACAGGCGCTCGTGCTGCGTATCGAGCAGCGCATGTCCGCTGCAGTAGGCGTCGCGCCAGTTGAGCTGCAACGGCGAGCGCCGGGGCCTTTTGAGCGTGGCACGGAAGGCGGTAAGCGGATCACAGACCACCCGGTTGCGGCCGCCGCTCTTCGCCCTGTAAAGCGCGCGGTCGGCATGCGCGAACCACGACTCCAGGCCGGCGCCGCACTCGTATTCGGCCACACCGATGCTTACGGTGACGGCGAGGGTTTCGACGAACACCGTCGCGGCGACGTGGTCGCGGATCTTCCGGGCGAGCTGCTCCGCCTCGTGCAGCGGCGTGTCCGGCGCGAGGACGACGAATTCCTCTCCGCCCCAGCGGGTGACGGTGTCCGCGCGCCGAATGCCGTTGCGGATGCAGCAGACGAGATCGACGAGCACGCGGTCGCCGACGGCGTGGCCGTGGCTGTCGTTGAGGGCCTTGAAGTGGTCGATGTCGATGATCAGCATCGAGGCCGGGAAGCCGTGACGTTCGGCGCGCGACATCTCGATCAGCGCCGCGTCTTCGAGATGTCGCCGGTTCCACGCACCGGTCAGACGGTCGGTGTAGGCGAGGTGCTCCATCTGTTCCAGCGCCCGCTGCAGCTCGTTGTTCCGTTCCTCGACGATCGCGAGGGCCGCGCGCACGTCGTCGCACGGCTCGCCGCCGGCGAGTTCGGTGGCGCTGAGTTCGGTGGCGCTGAGGCAGGTCGCGATCGCTTCGCCGTCGCTGTTGCGCAGCGGGTAGCGGGACATGATGAAACGCCGGCGCCGACCGCGGATCGGACCTTCCTCGACGAAGTTTGCCGGGCCGGCTTCGGCGGCGGGCTTGTCGACGCGAAGAATCTCCGCGCCGTCGACCGTTCGCAGCACGTCGTCTTCGTTGCGGCCGACGAGGGCGTCGGCGGGCAGGCCGAGCACGCGCGCGAACTGCGCGTTGGCGAACAGATACGCGCCCTTCCGGCTCACGACGGCGATCAGCGCCGGAGACTGGTCGACGACAGGCTGCAGCAGCGACCGGCGGAATCCGTCTTCGAAAGTGTTCGACAAAGACTGGTTTCCGCTCATTCGGAGGCACTCCCTGTCGCCCCGTTCTCGCCGGAGCCCGCGTTGTTGGATGGTTCGGGCACCTTTCGTCCCGAACCGCTATCGTAATCGTCCCGCGCGAACGTGCGCGCGATATCTCGCGGGCATCGTAACAGGCGTCTTGTGCCGCCCGACCGGAATCGCAGCCCGCGATGGGGCATCGCGCCACCCGCGGCGCGAAAGCGCGGTATATTCCGGCCGCGACGCAACGCAAAAACCGGTTCCGTCGTGCCGGATCTTCTTCATGCCGATGTTTCCTTACGTCTTCTTCCGTCCGTTCTCCCCGTCGTCCGGCTGGTCCGATCCGATCTCCGCGAAATGATCGGCCACGACACTTTCCGCCGTGTCGACCGCTGGCTGGGCGTGCCCGCGTGTGCGGCGCTGACGCTGCTTCGGCGGGCGTACCGCTTCGTCAGGCCGTCCACGGCGAGCGTGGGGACCGCCGCCCCGAAGCACGTGCTGTTCGTGCAACTCGCCGAGTCGGGGAGCATGGTCCTTGCCGACCCCGCGCTGCGCGCGCTCGGGGCGTGGACGGGCGCGCGAACCTGCTGCGTGACGTTCGCGCGCAACGTCGGGAGCCTCGCGATCACCGCGACGCTCAGCGGCGAAAACGTGTTCCTGATCCGCACCGGATCGGCGGCCGAACTCGTGCGCGACGCCTGCCGCTTTCTCGTCTGGGTGCGCCGGCGCGAGATCGACGCGATCGTCGACGGCGAGCTATTTACGCGCCTCACCGCGGTGCTCTGCGTGCTCACCGGCGTGCGGCGGCGCGTCGGCTTCCACCGCTTCGACGGTGCCGGTCTGTACCGCGGCGATCTCTACTCGCATCCGGTCGCGTTCGATCCGGGGCGGCACATGGCGCAGAACTATCTGCGGCTCGTCGACGCGCTGCTTCCGCCCGCCGTCGATGCGGCACCGGCCCCGCCGGAGACGGCGGAGGCGCCGCGGATCGAGCCGCGCAATGTGAGCCCGGCCGAGCTGTACGCGGTGCGCGGCAAGCTCGCGGCGCGAGTCGGCAGCCTGTCGTCCGCGCGGCTGGTGCTGGTCAATGCGAATGCGAGCGAGATGCTGCCGCAGCGCCGCTGGCCGCCGGCGCATTTCGCGGCGCTGATCCGCGACGTGCTCGCGGAGTTCGGCGATGTGCACGTGCTGTTGATCGGCGCCGACGAGGACGCCGCGACGACCGCCGCGATCGCCGCGGACGTCGGTGACGCGCGCTGCGCCGATGTCGCGGGGTTGTTCACGCTCGCGGAGCTGCCCGCGCTGTTCAGCCTGAGCGCGCTGCTGGTCAGCAACGACTCCGGGCCGGCGCACTTCGCGGCGGTCAGCGTGCTGCCGGTGATCGCGCTGTTCGGGCCCGAGACGCCGTCGCTGTTCCGCCCGCTCGGCAACGCGGCGGTGATCAGCGCCGGACTGCCGTGTTCGCCGTGCGTGAATGCGGGGAACCAGCGGCGCACGCGCTGCAAGGACAATCAGTGCATGAAGCGGATTACGGTCGCGCAAGTGTTCGCCGCGGCGCGCGCGGTGCTCCTCGCCGGGGGCGCGAGTCGGCCGCCGGGGTTCATCGACGGACGCGGCGCGGGAGCCGAAGCGTGATCCCGCGCCGGCGCATTGCGTTCGAGTTTGACGATCTCGCGGACGCCGTGCGCGCGCTGCTCGCACCGCCCGAACGCGCGGAAGCCGATGTCGCAGCGTTCGAACGCGCGTTCGCCCGCTATGTCGGCGTGCCTCATGCGCTCGCCACCGCGAGCGGACGCGATGCGCTCGGCCTGATCCTCGACGGCCTCGGTCTTCGCGCGGGCGACGAGCTGATCATTCCCGCCTACACGCTCGGCGAGCTCCTGCCGCTGATCGCCGCGCGCGGCGTCGTCGCGGTGCCCGCCGACATCGATCCGGCCAGTCTCAACGTCACGCCGGACCGTGTCGCGCGCCGGCTCGGGCCGCGCACCCGGGCGATTCTCGTCGTGCATCTGCTCGGCGCGCCGTGCGACATCCGCGCGATCTGCGCGCTCGCGGACGAGCGCGGCGTGCCGGTCATCGAGGACTGCGCCCATGCGCTCGGCGCGCGGGTCGACGGCCGTGCCGTGGGCGCCTTCGGCCGCGCCGCGCTGTTCAGCCTCGAGGCGACGAAGGCGGTCGCCGCGTTCGGCGGCGGGGTCTGCACGACGGCCGACGACGCGCTCGCCGCCACGATCCGTGCGCGGCTCGCCGGCCGGACCCGCCGCGAACGGCCGGCGGTGCGCAAGGCGTTCGTCAAATTCGCCGAGGAGATGGTCGTGCGCAGTCCCGCGTACGGGCTTCTCGCGCGGCTGATGTTCTCGGACCGCCGGGCCGGCGGTTTCGACCGCTTCTATCGCCGCGCGAACGAACGCGTGCGCGGCGCGGCGGGGGCCTTCACCGGATTCCAGGCGCGGCTCGCGCTGCGCCGTCTCGCACAGGTGGAGGCGCGCGACGGGCGGCTGAGCGCGGTGCGCGACGAAATCGTCGGCCAGCTCCCGGCACGCTTCACCGTGCAGCGGCGCGACGGCAGCGGGACGCCGGCGTTCTACAACCTCGTCGCACTGTTCGACGGCGACATCGTCGCGCTGCGGGCGGCCGCGCAGCGGGCCGGGCTCGATCTCGGCATCGGCGGCGAGGTGATGGACGACACGGCGGCGATGCTCGGCTTCGGCGACTGCCCGGGGGCTGCGCACGCGCATTCGCGCGCCGTGCTGATTCCGCTTCACGACGGAATGCCGCGGCGGCGGCGCGAGCGCATCGTCGCGACGCTCGACCGCCTCGCCGCGGAACTGCGATGAACGCCGCTGACAGCGCCGCGAGCGCCGCGCTCGACGTGATGGCGAACGACGCCCGGCCAAACCGTGCGGGCGGCGTCGTCCTGCTGCGCGTCGACCGCGAAGCCGGGCGGCATACCGGTCACCCGCGCCATCTGCACCCGGCGCTCGACCTGAAATACATCCAGGCGCGGCTCGAAGACGCGCTCGGCGCGCCGGTGCCGCTCGTTGACGGCTGGCTCGGCCGCTTCTCGGTCGAGCAGTGCGTCGCCGCGGTGCTCGCGCGCCGTCCCCGCTACGCGGTGATCCGGGCGGTGACGTGGTGTCTCGACGAATCCGTGCGGGTCGGGGCGGCGCTGCGCGCGGCCGGCGTCGTCACGATCGCGGTCGGGCAGCAGGTGCAGCACGTCGCACGCACCGGCTTCCCCGGCTGGGACGAGGCTTTCGATCTCGCGCTGCCCGGCGAGCCGGAAGAGGAGGCGCCGCGCCTCGTGCTGCGCCTGCGGGGCGGCGAGCCGCTCGCCGCGTTGCGGGCCGAATGCCGCCGCCGCCTCGACGCGGGCGTCGCCGAACTCGTGCGCGAACCCGATGCGCTGCCGATCCCGCGCTTCGGCGAGGGCGAGCTGCGCGATTACGCGTTCCCGTTCCCGGTGCGCGGCCGGCCGGTCGCGCGCTGGGGCTATGTATTGGCGAGTTGGGGATGTCCGCGCCCGTGCCGGCACTGCACTGCGATCGTGCGCAAGAGCGTCGGTCGCGACTTGCGCGAGCGCGATGTGACGCGGGTCGTCGACGAAGTGCTCGCGTTGCGCGACGCCGGCGCGCAGGCGATCGCGTTCGAGGACGATTCGCTCCTCGTGCACCGCGCCCGCTTCCTGCGGCTTGCCGACGAACTTGTGCGGCGCGGCGCCGCGCTGCCGTGGATGGCGAACGCGCGGCCCGACGAACTCGACGCGGAGCGGGTCGACGCGGCCCACGCGGCCGGCGCAGTGCTGCTGAAGATCGGCGTCGACAGCGGCTCCCCGCGGCTGATCGAACACCTCGGCAAGACCGGCGACGGGCCGGGCTGGATCGCGGCGACCGAGCGCGGGTTCGCGCTGCTCGAAGCGAGCGGGATCGGGTCGGTCGCGCTGTTCATGGTCGGGATGCCGGACGAGACGCTCGCCGACGCCGAAGCGACGCTTGCGCTCGCGCGTCGCATCCGTCCGGACTACCTGCAGGTGCAGTTGTACCGCGCCTACCCGGACGTCGCGCTGTGGAAGGAATTGCCGGAAACGGCGCGCACCCGCTCGGCCGACTATCATTATCTCGCGGCGCAGAGCAACTGCAGCCGGATTCCGGCGGCGGAACTCGTGCGGCTGCAGCGCCGCTTCTACCGGGCGTTCTATTTACGCCCCGGATTCGCGGCACGTCATCTCGTGCGCCACTGGCGGTACTACCGTTCGTTTCACGCGCTCGGCCGCGCGCCGGCCGCGCTCGCGTATCTGCTGCGCGGCCGGTAAAGGGCGGGTAAAGATCAGATAAAGGGATCGGCCGCGCGCCCGGAGCGCTCAGTGACCCGAGCAGCCGCAGCCGCCGCCGCCGCCGCCGCAACCGCCCGCGCGCGGCGCGTTCGCTTCCGGCGCCGGCTCTTCCGCGCCGAGCCGAATCGCGAAGTCGATGACGATGTTGCCCGGTTCGCGCGCGACGTAGTTGATCTGCACTTGCGAGCCGTAGCGCTGCTGGATCTGGCCGAGCAACGGCAGCGGGTCGTGGTCGTTGACGAAGCGCATCGTCTCGCCGTCCTGCAGCGACTCGAGCGCGCCGAAGATCGCCGCGTGGCGGAAGCGCTTGGCGACGCCGCGGGCGTCGAACGGAAACACGTTGTTGTCGAAGATCGGAAGGTCGCTCATCTGTATGGTCCTCAAGGGTTGGGTGCGGCAAGGGCCGCATGGGAGGAATCCTAGGCAGCGGCCGGGGGCGTCGCCTTGAGTTAAAACAAGAAATTCGGGTGGCGGGGCGCTCACTCGAAAACCGCGAATCGCTCGTCGAGGAGGCGCGGATCATCGAAGTGCCGACGCCCGACGAACGCCGTCGCGTGACGTCCCCATTGCCGCATCGCGCCGGGGTTCACGATGCCCATCGGCCAGAAGACGAAGCGCTCGGCCCGCTCGCTGCCGGCGACGAAGCCGTCCGGGCCGTACAGGCTGTGCCGGCTGCCGTCGGCGCGCGGCAGGCTGCGCAAGGTGTCGTCGGGCACGAGGGCGTAGCGGATCGTCTCGCCCGCCGGGGCCTTCTCGTAGCGGACGCGCTGGAGGTAGTGCGTGCCGGCGGCGACCCTCAGCACGACGCGCTCGCCGGGCGCGTGGCGCGGCACGGTCTGCGGCACGAAGCGCCATTCGTCCAGCGTCGGCGGTGCCGGCCGCGGCTCGGCCCGCGGCGTCGGAAAGAAGAAGTGGTAGCAGCCGCAGCCGTGGATGCTGTCGAACAGCACCGGCTCGCCGTCGGGCGCGAGCGTCACGCGCCAGACGAGGGCGTCGAGATGCCCGCCGAGAAGGTCGAAGCGGTGCTCGCGCGGCCGCGCCGGAAACCAGACCGTGTAGACGAGTTGCAGCAGGACGCGGTCGGCGACGCGTGTGCGTGCGGCGCGATAGAAGACGGCCGGTTCGGCGACGTCGATGACCGCCGGGCCGTTCGCCGGCCAGCGCGGGCTGCCGAGCCGGTCGTCTTCGGTCGCGACGTCGATCTCGAACACCGGCGCATAGGCTGCGGCGAGCCGGCGCAGCGTTGGCGCGTCGGGATAGGGCGCCCGCAGCGCGTTCGCCGACGCGCCGCGAAGCATCGTTGCGATGAGGGGGCGGTCGGGGAGCGGCGCGGGCGCCGGCGCGAAACGCAGCAGCCGGCCCCGCCGGGGCAGCATTTCGAGCGGCAACGCGAACACGCTTGCGACGTCGCGCTCGAACGCGCGCACGCCGGCGGCGAACGGGATGCGCGTCAGCGGATAGAGGCCGACGACGCGGCGGGCGAGGCTGTAGTCGTCCGGCACCGTCGCCGCGGCGCGCAGCGCGTCGAGCCGCGTCGTGCGCGCGACGGCCGGGGCCGCGCGGCCGTCGGCGTTCATCGGCTTCGCTTCGGTCAAACCGGCGTCGGCGAGATCCGCTTCGACGAGGGCGTCCCGGCACCAGTCGAGCGCCGTCGTGAGCTTGCGGACGCCCGCGGCTGAAAGTTGTCCCAGCCGGTCGCCGGCCGGGTGGCTGTCCGCGTCGCTGGCGCCGGCCGTGTTGCGGACCAGCGTGGCGCGAGCGGCGTCCGGAAGGTTCGCGAGTTCCGCGGCGCGCGCGTCCGCGTCGAGGGCGGCGAGCCGGCCGATCCAGAACCGCTGCGCGTCCCGGTCGCCGACTTCGTTGCGGAAACTCGCGAGCAGCCGGTCGACGCGCAGCTGCGGGAAGCCGCGAATGCGCGCCGCCATCGCATCGCCGACGCTTTCCCGCGCGACCACCGCATCGACGCGTTCGAAGAGGGCGACGCAGCGCGCGGCTGCGGTCTCCGCAGCGGGGCGCGGCTGCGGCGCGGCGCACGCGGCGAGTGCGCAGGCGATCGTGACGGCGAGCAGGAAAGACAGGCGACGGTCCGCGCTGCGGATGTGCGCAGATCGCTGTCTGCGCGCCGCGACGGCACGGCAGAAAAGCGGATGACGGCCGCGGCAGTGGGACATCCTGCGGTCTCCCGGGCAACGCACACGAATGCCGGATTGGACCGCGCCTCGGGCGGATCGGCTGCCGCGCCGCAAAGATCGGCGGGCGATTTTCTCGCGGAGCCAGCCGCGAGCGACGTGGGCCGCCTGCGCCGCCCGCCGGATCTTTCACGGCGGACGCGCCGCGCCGGCTGTCGCCGCCGTTCGTGTCAGCCGCCGGAATACTCGAAGCGCACCCGCTTCACGTTGCACAGCAGCTCGTACGAGATCGTGTTCACCGCTTCCGCGATGCGGTTCACCGGAATGTTCGCGCCCCACAGTTCGACGCGGCTGCCGAGGCCGGCGTCGGGGAGGTCGGTGAGGTCGACGGTCAGCAGGTCCATCGACACGCGCCCGATCAGCCGCGTACGGATGCCGTCGACGGCGACCGGGGTGCCGTCGGGGAGGGCGCGGGGGTAGCCGTCGGCGTAGCCGAGCGCGACGAGGCCGACGCGGGTCGCGCGCTCGGCGTGGAAACGGGCGCCGTAGCCGAGCGGCGCGCCGGCCGGGATCTCGCGGATCGCGATCACGGCGCTTTCGAGGGTCATCACCGGGCGCAGGCCGTTCGGCTCGCCGGGCATCGGGTCGGCGCCGTAGAGCAGGATCCCCGGGCGTGCCCAGTCGCGGTGCGCGGCGGGCCAGCCGAGGATCGCGCCGGAGTTCGCGAGGCTGCGCGGACCGGGCAGGTCGCGTGTCGCGCTGTCGAACGCGGTGACCTGTTCGGCGGTCGCGATGACGTGAGGCTCGTCGGCGCGCGCGAAGTGGCTCATCAGCGTGATGCCGCCGACCTTGCCGCTGTCCTTGAGGCGCTGCCACGCCGCGCGCAGTTCGTGCGGCAGGAAGCCGGCGCGGTTCATGCCGCTGTTCATCTTGAGCCACACTTCGAGCGGCAGCGCGGGCTTCGCGTGATCGATGATGCGGATCTGCTCGGCGTGATGGACGACGATCCACAGGTCGTGGCGGATCACTTCGTCGAGTTCGTCCGGCATGAAGATGCCTTCGAGCAGCAGGATCGGCTGTTCGATCCCCGCCGCGCGGAGTTCGAGCGCTTCTTCGAGGAATGCGACCGCGAAACCGTCCGCGTCGGCGGCGAGCGCGCGCGCGCACTCGAGCGCGCCGTGACCGTAGGCGTTCGCCTTGACGACGGCGAGCGCGCGCCCGCCGTGGAGATGGCGCGCGAGGAAGTAGTTGTGACGCAGCGCGTCGAGGTCGATCAGGGCGCGGGAGGGTCTCATGCGGCGGGGTGGCTCGGCGTGGTGAGCGGAGCCGTTACTTTGCCACAACGGGGGACCCGGATCACATGACGGATCGCTGCCGTTTTGCCGCCGCGGTTACTCCTTCTTCCAGCGGTCGTGGCCGATGAACTCGTTCCAGTTCAGGAAGCCGTCGCGGTCAGCGTCCATCCTGTCGAAATTCGCGCCGATGTACTCGAAATGCGCGGCGACTTCGTCGCGCGACAGCCGCTGATCCTTGTCCGCGTCGGCGCCGTCGAAGCGCTCGACCGCCTTCTGCTGCGCCGCGCGGCCGACGTCTCCGCGGCGCCCTTCCTGATCGAGCGACGGAATGCGGGTTTGCGCGCCGGCAAGGATCGGGGCGGCGAGGGTGGCGGCGAGGATGAAGCGGACTACGGCACGCATGACGGCTCCGGACGGGGGTGAAGGCCGCCCGAGCGCGGCCGCGGACGCGATGTTCCGTCAAATGGCCGGTCGTGACAATCGCGGGCGACGGGCAACGGCAAGAACTCCGGTGACGACTTGGCAACGGCAGCCCGCAGGGCCGGGACTCGACCGGCTCGCGCTCCTCCGTGACACCCGTGCGGAAACCAATCGCACCGCGACGCGGTCCATCGAGGCCATCCACTCTCTTTCGGAATCGTGAAACCTCTCAATCTGGACGAACAACGTGCCGTCGCCGTCGAACTGGTCGCGCAGGTGATGCTCGCCGACGGAATGCTCGCGAACCGCGAGGTCGACGCGCTCGACCGGCACGGCATCGCGCAGCTCCTCGGCGTTTCCCGCGACGCGCTCGTCGGAGCCGTGATCGAGCGCTGCGAGCGGACGCTCGACGGCGCGGACCCTGCGAGGACCCCGCGCCTCGTCGACATCGAGGAGTTCGAGCGGACGGTGGATCGTGTCACCGACCCCGAACTGCGCGAGCTCGTCTGCCGCGCGATGCTCGTGCTCGCGAAATCCGACGGGGTCATCAGTCCGCCGGAACAGACGCTGCTGCGCAACGTGCTGACGCGCTGGGAGATTCCGCTCGAGCAGCTGCGCGACTGACGGCCGCGCCCGTTCTCCACGCAGCGCTCCGCGCCGGCCCCGGAGCGTGACCGACTGCGCGGCGCCGGCGGATCGCCCCTTGCCGATCGCGGCTTAGTCCGTATCATCCCCGGGCGGCGTCATCGCCGCCGATATCACGCGCCAGCGAAAGGCTGGTCGAAGGGGACCGTCGGGCGGGATTTTGCAATGCGCAACGCGATGTTCAGACTGAGCCGGTATTTCTCGCTCGCAAGCGGCATCGCGGTGGTCCTCATGACCCTGTTGCTGTCGTGGGCTTACCGCAGCAGCGAAATCATCGAACGCACCGGGATGGCGGGGGCGCGCAACGAGATGCTCGCGCGCAGCTTCGCGAACGTCGTCTGGCCGGCCTTCGGCCCCGCCGTCGTCGACAGCGCGGGCCTGGACGCCGACGCGTTGCGCGAGCGGCCGATGACGCGGCAACTCGATGCGCGCCTGCGCGAGCTGTCGGCCGGCGTGCCGATCGTCAAGATCAAGATTTACGACCTGAACGGGACAGCGGTGTTTTCGTCGGTGCCGCGCGAGATCGGCGAGGACAAGCGGTCGAACGCAGGCTTTCTCGCCGCGCGCGACGGTCGCCTGATGAGCGAGCTGGTTCACCGCGGCCGGATGAGCGCGACCGAGGGCGAGATCGAGGACGTTGACGTCGTGTCGAGCTACATCCCGATCCGCAGCGAGGATGTCGGCCCGGTGCGCGCGGTGTTCGAGCTGTACACCGACGTGTCGGCCGACGTCGACGAGATCAAGGGCGACAGCCTGCGCCTGCTGTGCGGTCTCGTCGCGGTCTTCGGCGTGTTCTACGTCGTGCTGATGCTGATCGTCCGGCGCGCCGACCAGATCCTGCAAGGCCAGTACGCGTCGATCCGCGCGAGCGAGACGGACCTGCTCGCGAAGAGCGGCGAGCTGCAGCTCGCGAACGAGCGCATGCGGATGGCCGCGGGCGTCTTCGAGCGCAGCATCCAGGGCATCGTCCTCGTCGATACGCAGTTGAACGCGCTCGAGGTGAACCGCGCCTTCACCGAGATCACCGGCTATTCGGCCGCCGAGACGATCGGGCGCAAGCCGCCGTTATTCGCGTCCGACTGGCACGACGACGCCTTTTACGAGGCGATGTGGCGGACGGTGTGCACGCAGGGCTCGTGGCAGGGCGAGATCACCGACCGGCGCAAGAACGGCGAGGTCTACAGCCAGTGGCTGACGCTGAGCGCCGACTTCAACGCGAGCGGCGACATCGTCCATTACATCGGGATGTTCTACGACGTCACCGAGAAACGGCTCGCCGAGGAGCGCATCGCCCGGCTCGCGTATTACGACGCGCTGACCGGCCTGGCGAACCGGCGCCTGTTCGAGGACCGGGTCGAGCACGCGCTGCAACTCGCGCGGCGCCAGCAGACCCACGTCGCGGTGATGTTCATCGACCTCGACCGCTTCAAGCCGGTCAATGACAGCCTCGGCCACAAGGCGGGCGACGTGCTGCTGACGCTGGTCGCCGAGCGGCTCGCGAGCATCGTGCGCGACTGCGACACGACGGCCCGGCTCGGCGGCGACGAGTTCGCGCTGCTGCTGCCGATCGATCCCCGCCACGGCCGCAGCGAGACGGGGCAGGTCGCGCAGCGCATCCTCGACGCGCTGTCCGCGCCGTTCCTCGTCGAAGGCCACGAGATCATCACCGGCGCGAGCATCGGCGTCAGCTTCCACCCGCGCGACGGCGACGACCTCGAGACGCTGCTGAAGCACGCCGACGTCGCGATGTATCAGGCCAAGCGCGCCGGGCGCAACCGCTATCGCTTCTTCAGGCCGTCGATGAACGCCGGCGCGCTCGAACGGCTCGACACCGAGGAGGGCTTGCGGCGGGCGCTCGCGCGCGACGAGTTCGAGCTGTATTTCCAGCCGAAGGTGTGCACGCACAGCGGCCGGCTGACCGGCGCCGAGGCGCTGGTGCGCTGGCGGCATCCGGAACGCGGCCTCGTGCCGCCCGGCGAATTCATCCCGATCGCCGAAGAGAGTGGGCTGATCGTGTCGATCGGCGCGTGGGTGCTGGAACACGCGTGCCGCACGGTGAAGGCGTGGGACGACCGCCTGCCGGCCGGATTCCGCGTCGCGGTCAACCTGTCCGCGCGCCAGTTGCGCGGGCACGTCGACGAGGCGGTGCGCCGTGCGCTCGCGACGACCGGCGTCGATCCGTCGCGTGTCGAGCTCGAGCTGACCGAGAGCATGCTGATGGAAGGCACCGAACGCGCGATCGGGCTGATGGAGCGGCTCGCGGCGCTCGGCGTGAAGCTCGCGCTCGACGACTTCGGCACCGGCTACTCGTCGCTCGCGTATCTGAAGCGCTTTCCGCTGAACCAGCTGAAAATCGACCGCTCCTTCGTCCACGACCTGCCCGGGGACGCAGGCGCCCGCGCGATCGTCGAAGCGACGATCGCCCTCGCGCACAGCCTCGGCCTCACCGTCGTCGCGGAGGGCGTCGAGACCGAAGCGCAGCGCGAGTTCCTGCGCAACGCGGGCTGCACCGAATGCCAGGGCTTCCTGTTCAGCCCGCCCGTTTCCGCGGCGCGATTCGAGTTGATCCTCGCCGAGGAGGCGCAGCTTTGCTGCGCCTGACGCCGTTCTATACTGGTCTTAACATTGCTGTAATATTGCGCACCTTCCGGGATTTGCCCAGGCTGATGCCCCCGGAGGCGGGCCTCCGGAGGGCCTGGCCATGCGTCTGCGTCGATTCCTCGCACCGCTCGCGTATTTCGCGGGCAGCTTCCTTTACGCGGTCTCCGACTGGCTGACCGACGAATTCGGTTCGGTCAGCATCGATCAAGTCCTGTATCACCTGAATCTCGGCACCGACGGGCTGCTGACGAGCGACCCGGAGTTGCTGACGCGCTTTCTGTGGCGCGGCCTGGCGCTCCCCGTCGCGCTTGGCCTCGCGCTGTGCGGCCTTGACGCGTGGCTCCGTTACCTGCGCGCCCACCCGCGAACGCCGCCGATGCCGTCGCTGCTGAAACTCGGCGCGGCGGCGCGCGGATTCGCTCGCCGGGTTGCGCTCGCCGCCGCGCCGACGCTGCGTCGCGCATTGTCGTACAGCGTGCCGCTCGTCGTGCTCGGGGCTGGCGTCGGGATCTTCATCGACAGCTTCTCGCTCGCGAGCTACGTCCGCACCTATTTCGGCGAGGACTATTTCGCCGGGTCGTACGTCGATCCGCGCGACATCAAGCTGCACCGCGAGCGTCCGAAGAGCCTGATCCTGATCTACGTCGAGAGCCTGGAAAACACCTACTCCGACCCGGCGCTGTTCGGCCGCGACCTGCTCGCTCGGCTCAACCGGCTGAAGGCGCGGGGCGTCTCGTTCGACGACTACCGCCAGATGCCCGGCGCGCATTTCACGATCGCCGGCCTCGTCGCGACGCAGTGCGGCTTGCCGCTGAAGTCGGTGGCGCTGTTCGGCGGCAACGCGCAGGGCGAGCAGGTCGACCGTTTCCTGCCGCGGGCGCGCTGCCTCGGCGACATCCTCGCCGACGAAGGCTATACGAACGTGTTCCTGAACGGCTCGAGCCTCGCGTTCGGCGGCGTCGGCAAGTTCTTCCGCGATCACCATTACGATAAGGTGGTCGGGCGCGAAGAATGGATCCGTGCGGGCGAAACACCCGAGACGATGAGCGGCTGGGGCCTGCACGACGACGATCTGTTCCGCGGCGCGCGCACCGAACTCGCCGCACTGATGAAGAAGCGCAAGCCGTTCAACCTCAACATCCTGACGATCGACACCCATCACCCGTACGGGCACCTGTCGGCGCAATGCGCCCGCGAGGGCCGCGAGGATTTCGACGGCATCGTCGAATGCACCGCCGGGCAGGTCGCGGATTTCATCGAGTACGTCGCCGCGAAAGGCTGGCTCGACCGCGTCGCGATCGTCGTGCAGGGCGACCATCTCGCGATGGGCAACACGTCGTACGAAAAGCTCGCCAGCAATCCGCACCGCACCGTCTTCAACCTGCTGATCGGCGGCAAGCGGCTGACGAAGAACACCGAGCAGGTGACGCACTTCGACATGTTGCCGACGATGCTCGATCTCATCGGCCTGAAGGTCGAAGGCGGCCGCGCGGGTCTCGGCTACTCGGCAATCGGTCCGGCGCCGGCGACGCGCCCGGCGGACCGCATCGCGCGGATGAACGAGCAACTGATGAACTTCAGCGAGACCTACCGCGACCTTTGGCAGTCTCCGCCGGCCGTCGCCGGCGGGTCCCCGCTCGGCGTGCCTCCCGAACCGCCGGCCATCGCCCGCCAGCGTCAGCTGATTCCGGTCAACTGAGCCGCGCCGCCCCCGCTTTTGCCACCCGATAGCGGCCTTCGGGTAGCACCAAAATATAAAAAGAAAATTTATACCTAAATAAAAGTAGGTTCTGCGACCGCGTAAGCCGGACGTAAGTCTCCGCGGCTACTTTTCGTCTGTCCGGAAGAAAGACCGGCCTGACTTACGCTCGATGGAGGAGACATGCAGAACGATATGGTGGCAATCATCGCTGCCAACCCGAAGTACCAGCGCCTCGTGAAGACGCGCTCGTCATATGGTTGGCTGCTCACCGCGATCATGATGATCGTCTATTACGGCTACATCGCGATCATCGCGTTCGACAAGGAACTGTTCGCACGGCGCCTCGGCGAAGGCGTGATGACCGTCGGCATCCCGGTCGGATTCGGGGTGATCGTGTTCACGATCATCATCACCGGCATCTACGTGCGCCGTGCGAATTCGGAGTTCGACGCACTGACCCGCGAAATCGTCAAGGAGAGCGGCAAATGAGCGGCCGTTTCATGCAAATGAGCGCGGGGCTGGCCCTCGCGCTGCTGTCGGCCGCCGCGCTTGCGGCCGGCGGCGATCTGGGCCAGGCCGAGAAGCAGGCGACGAACTGGACCGCGATCACGATGTTCGGCGCCTTCGTGCTCGGCACGCTCTACATCACGAAATGGGCCGCGTCGAAGACGAAGTCGGCGGCCGACTTCTACACCGCCGGTGGCGGCATCACCGGCTTCCAGAACGGCCTGGCGATCGCCGGCGACTACATGTCGGCGGCATCGTTCCTCGGCATTTCGGCCGCGGTGATGGCCAACGGCTACGACGGCCTGATCTACTCGATCGGCTTTCTCGTCGGCTGGCCGGTGATCACCTTCCTGATGGCCGAACGCCTGCGCAACCTCGGCAAGTTCACGTTCGCCGACGTCGCGGCCTATCGCTTCAAGCAGACGCCGATCCGCGCGTTTGCGGCGTCGGGCACGCTCGTCGTCGTCGCGTTCTACCTGATCGCGCAGATGGTCGGCGCCGGCCAGCTTATCAAGCTGCTGTTCGGTCTCGAGTACTGGATGGCGGTCGTCATCGTCGGGGCGCTGATGATGGTGTACGTGCTGTTCGGCGGCATGACCGCGACGACGTGGGTGCAGATCATCAAGGCCTGCCTGCTGCTCGCCGGCGCGTCGTTCATGGCCTTCATGGTGCTGCTCGCCTACGGCTTCTCGCCTGAAGCGATGTTCGCCGACGCGGTGCGCATCAAGGCCGAATCGGCTCTCGCCGCCGGCAAGTCCCCCGAAGAGGCGGGCATCCTCGGCCAGGCGATCATGGGCCCGGGCTCGTTCATCAAGGACCCGATCTCGGCGATCTCGTTCGGCATGGCGCTGATGTTCGGCACCGCCGGTCTGCCGCACATCCTGATGCGCTTCTTCACGGTTCCCGATGCGAAGGAAGCGCGCAAGTCGGTGTTCTGGGCGACGACCTGGATCGGCTACTTCTACGTGCTGACCTTCATCATCGGCTTCGGCGCGATCGTGCTGGTGTCGACGAACCCGGGCTTCCTCGACGGCAAGGGCGTCCTGATCGGCGGCGGCAACATGGCCGCTATCCACCTCGCCAACGCGGTCGGCGGCAATGTGTTCCTCGGCTTCATCTCGGCGGTCGCGTTCGCGACGATCCTCGCGGTCGTCGCCGGTCTGACGCTGTCGGGCGCCTCGGCCGTGTCGCACGACCTGTACGCGACGGTGTTCAAGAAGGGCAACGCGGATTCGGCGTCCGAACTGCGCGTGTCGCGGATCACGACGATCGTGCTCGGCATCGTCGCCGTCGTGCTCGGCATCGCGTTCGAGAAGCAGAACATCGCGTTCATGGTGTCGCTCGCGTTCGCGATTGCCGCGTCGGCCAACTTCCCGGTGCTGTTCATGTCGGTATTGTGGAAGGACTGCACGACGCGCGGCGCGGCGATCGGCGGCTTCCTTGGCCTGATCACCGCGGTCGGCCTGACGGTCGTGTCGCCGTCGGTGTGGGAAGCGACGCTCGGCAACCCGAAGGGCTCGGCGCTGTTCCCCTACACGTCGCCGGCGCTGTTCTCGATGGCCGCGGGCTTCATCGGCATCTGGCTGTTCTCGATCCTCGACAACAGCCAGCGCGCGAAGATGGACCGCGCCGGCTACCTCGCGCAGAAGGTGCGTTCGGAGACGGGCATCGGCGCGGCGGCGGCTTCGGCCCACTGAGTTTCACCCGAACCGCTGCCCGCCAGGGGTGACGGGCGGCGGTGAGTGGAGAATGCGGCGGCGACCGGAAGGTCGCCGCCGCATTTTCTTGTTCAGGCCGGGCCTGCGGAATTCGGGCGGGCGCCCGTACCGGTCGAAGCACCGACCCGGACGCCGGGTCTCACACGCCCCAGACGACCGGGACGCCTTCCTTCTTCGACGCTTCGAGCATCTCGAGCAGCGGCCACGCGCGCTGCGCGAGACCGACCGGCGCGGCCATGCCGCTCCGCGCCGGCCCGGCTTCGTCGTCGCGGTCCTCGTCTTCGCCCTGCGCGGCCTGACGCGCCTTGTCGTCGTCGATCGCCGCGTGCAGGCGGGTGATTGCGTCGGGCAACTGCTCGACCGTCACGATGCCCTTCGCGACGTCCGTGTCCTTGCCCAGGATCGCGAGCAGCTTCTTCGCGACGTCGCCGAACATGATGACGTCGGCGGCGGCATCCGACTTGAATACGACCAGCATCGCGAACCTCCTCAGAGTCCCTTCACCGCGTAGATACCCGGCGCGTTGCGCCAGTAGCCCTTGTAATCCATGCCGCAGCCGAACAGGAAGCGGTCGGCGACGTCCAGCCCGGTGAAATCGGCCCGCATCCCCGGAGACGCCTTGCGGTCGTGCAGCTTGTGCGTCAGCACCGCGGCGCGGACGTCCTTCGCGCCCTCGTCGCGCAGGTATTGCAGGATCGCGCGCAGCGTGTGGCCCTCGTCGAGGATGTCGTCGAGCACGAGCACGGTCCGGCCGCGCAGGTCGTGCGTCGGACGCACCCGCCAGTCGAGCTGCGTCCCCTTCAGCGCGTGGCCGTAGCGCGTCGCGTGGAGGTAGGCGACCTCGAGCGGAAACGGCAACCGCGGCAGGATGCGGCCGGCGAGGATCATGCCGCCGTTCATCACGGTATAGACCAGCGGGTTGCTGTCGCCGAGCTGCGCCGTGATTTCCGCGGCCATGCGGTCAAGCGCGGCGTCGACCGCGGCGGCGTCGGCGAGGCAGTCGGCCTGTTCTCGCGCGCGAATGATTTCATCCATGTCGACCGGCATCGCGCGGTCCTCCTGAAGTGTTTCAAATGATTCGGGGCGCGATTCTACCGGACCGCACCGCGGTCCGGCCTGCGGTTAAACTCCGCCGTGACGCCCCGCCGAGAACCCCGAATGTCCATCGAGCAGCTCAATCACCCACTCGTTCGCCACAAGATCGGTCTGATGCGTGAGGCCGACATAAGCACCAAGAAGTTTCGCGAGCTGACCGCCGAAATCGCCCGTCTGCTCGCGTACGAGGCGAGCCAGGATTTCGAGCTCGAGACGGTGACGATTGCGGGCTGGGCGGGCCCGGTCGAGATCGAGCGGATCAAGGGGAAGAAGGTCACCGTCGTGCCGATCCTGCGCGCCGGCCTCGGCATGCTCGACGGCGTGCTCGACATGATCCCGAGCGCGAAAGTCAGCGTCGTCGGCGTCGCGCGCGACGAGCAGACGTTGAAGCCCGCGCCGTACTTCGAGAAGTTCGTCGGCGACCTCGGCGAACGCTTCGCGCTGATCATCGACCCGATGCTCGCGACCGGCGGCACGATGGCGGCGACCGTCGACATGCTCAAGCGCGCCGGCTGCCGGCACATTCGCGCGCTCGTCCTCGTCGCGGCCCCCGAAGGCGTCCGGCTGATGGCGGAACGGCACCCCGACGTCCGGATCTTCACCGCGAGCATCGACAGCCACCTGAACGGGCAGGGCTACATCATCCCCGGCCTCGGCGACGCCGGCGACAAGATTTTCGGCACGAAGCACAACGTCTGACGCGCCAGGCGGCGCCGACCGGCATTAACGCGGTCAAGGAACCGTTGCCGGTCCCTTCACGCGCCCGCGGCCACGCGCCGCAGGCGGCCGATCAGCTGCCCGAGCGGCGCGAGCCGCGGACCGAGCCGGCGATAGACCACCCATCCCAGCCACGCGCGGCGCGCCACGCGGAACGCGAAGCGCGGTTTGGCGACCGCGACGATCAACGCGGCAGCGGCGAACACGGGAACCTTTTCGCGGATCCAGCTCGCGCCCTCCCGTGCGCGGTCCACGGCGTCGAGCAGCGCGTCGACGCGCTGCAGCCCGGCCCCGAGGTCGTTTCGCTGCTGCGCGGCGCGGATTTGCAGGCGCTGCTTGCGCAGCGCGAAGCGGACGAGCTCCGGGCTCATTCTTCCGGCCGCAGCGCTTCGCGATCGCGCGCGAGTTCGGCGAGACTCGCCGCGAACAGCCCGCTGCCACGCCGCAGTTCGGCCGCCGCGGTCGATGCGGTGAAGAGGCCGGCCCCCAACAAGGCTAGCGTCGCGAGGCCCAGCGCGAGCAGCCGGTGCTCGTCCCAGAACAGCACCGTGATGAAAATCGTGAGGAACGCCGCGCCGAAGCCGAGGAGCAGCGCCGCGAGCACGAGGTTCAGGAGCAGGCGCGACAGGCGCAGCTTTTCTTCCTGGGCTTCGACGACGAGCAGTTCGAGCCGCGTCTGGGCGGTCGCGAGCCCGGCATCGAGAAAGCCGCGCAGGCTCGCGGCGAGACGCGGCTTCCGGTCCTGCTGCACGGGTGTCAGCGGCGGCTGACGAGCAGGCCGAGCAGGAACGCGACGCCGGCCGCGACGCCGACGGATTGCCACGGATTCTTGTGCACGTAGTCGTCGGTGACGTCGACGACCTTCTTCGTCTGCTGCCGCACCGCGAGATCGGCGTCCGCGAGACGGTCCTTCGCGACCGCGAGCCGATCGTTGAGGCGCGTGCGGACATCGGTCAGCTTCTCGCCGGCCTGCCCGGCGGTGAGCTTCAGCAATTCCTCGGCGTCCGCGACGACCACCTTGAAGTCGGCGATGAGCTTGTCCCGCGAAACGGCGTCGGTCGTGTTCTGCATCTTCGTACCCCTCTCAAGGTCATGACATTCGCGCGGGCGCGCGATCCGGATAAAGGCTAGCCCGATTCGGATGCGAAGGCAATTCGCGCGTGGATACAGGGTGTTCTGCCCCACGACGATCCTCGCCGAGCCTGGCGGCATTCGCATCGGCACGCGCCCCGCTTGCCGTCGTCCGCGGCCGCTGCTATCGTGCGAGTCGTTTGGTAACCCTACCAAAATCCATCCTGCAACACGGTGCCGGGCCATGAGCATCCGATCACGCATCCTCGCTGCGGGCGTCGAACTCCTTCGGACGCAGGGCATCGCAATGCTCACGCAGCCGCGCATCGCGAAGGCCGCCGGCGTGAGCCAGAGCCACCTGACGTATTACTTTCCGACCCGGAACCGGCTGTTGCTCGCGATCGCCGAGACTGCGGTCGAGCAGGTCGTCGACGGTCTCAGCGTGGCCACGGCTGGCGGCGGCCCCAACGATCTCGCGCAGCAGCTCGGCGAACTACTGCCACGGCAGGCGCCGGTCCGCGTACTGCTCGGTCTCATCGTCGCCGCCGACAGTGAGCCCGAGCTGCGCGACGCGTTGTCCGGCCTGATCGGGCGCGTCCGGGCGCGTTTCGCAGAATTGCTCGGCGCGAGAGGCTTTCATGTTACGTCCGACCAGCTGCTGGTCGTGCACGCCGCACTCGTCGGCCTCGCGGTGATGAACCTCGCGCGGCAGAGCGACGCGTCGCTCGACGAAGTGCACCGCGGCGTCGCCGAGGTGCTGCGCCTGGTCGCTGCGCACGACGGGGGGAGGAACGCCGGATGAGAGGGGTTTTCCGTCGCGTGGCCGTGCTGGCCGGCGTGCTGCTCGCGGCTTGCGGCGGCGGGCGCGACGCCGTGTGGAATGGCTACGTCGAGGGCGAGTTCGTGTATCTTGCGGCGCCGCAGGCGGGCTATTTGAAGACGCTCGATGCGGCGCGCGGCGCCCGGGTGGCCGCCGGCGAGCAGGTGTTCGCGCTCGCGTCCGATCCCGACGCGCAGGCCCTCGCCTCGGCTGAAGCCCGCGTCGAGGCGGCCCGCAGCCGCGTCGACAACCTCAGCGAGCCGCGCCGCCCGCCGGAAATCTCCGCGCTCGAAGCCCAGGTCCACGCGGCCGAAACCGCGCTGCGCCTCGCGACCACGCAACTCGCGCAGCAGGAGGCGCTCGCCGCGTCGCGCTTCATCTCGCAGGCGCGGCTCGACGAAGCCCGCGCCGCGCGCGACGGCGAGGCGGCCCGCCTCGATGCCGCCCGCCAGCAGCTGGCGACGTATCGCGCGAGCTTCGGCCGCAAGGCCGAAGTCGCCGGTGCGCGCGCCGAACTCGAAGCCGCCGGGGCCGAGGCGGAGTTGCGCGAGTGGCAGCTCGCGCGCAAGACGGTCGCCGCGCCCGCCGCCGGCGAAATCGCGGAGACCTATTTCGAGCCGGGCGAGTGGGTCGGCGCCGGCCAGCCGGTCGCTAGCCTGCTGCCCGACGGCCGCCGCCGCGTGCGCTTCTACGTGCCCGAGCGCGAAGTGGCCGGCCTCGCGCCGGGGATGGCCGTCACCGTGCGCTGCGACGGTTGCGGCGAAGCGTTCGAGGCGCGCATCGACTTCGTCGCGCCCGAGGCCGAATACACGCCGCCGGTGATCTACAGCGAGAAGGCGCGCGCGAAGCTCGTGTTCCGCGTCGAAGCGGTGCCCGCGCCGGCGCTCGCCGCGATCCTGCGCCCCGGCGTGCCGGTCGACGTCGTTGCGGCGGGAAACTGAAATGGCCGCCGGCAACGCAAACCTCGCGATCGACGTGTCCGGCATCAACAAGCACTTCGGCCCGCGACACGTCGTCCGCGACCTCGCGCTGCAGGTGCGCGAAGGCGAGATCTTCGGTTTTCTCGGCCCGAACGGCAGCGGCAAGACGACGTCGATCCGGATGCTGTGCGGCTTGCTGACGCCCGACAGCGGCCGCGGCACCTGTCTCGGGCTCGACGTCATGACCGACAGCGGCGCAATCAAGCGCCAGGTCGGCTACATGACGCAGCGCTTCTCGCTGTGGGAGGACCTGACGATCGCCGAGAACCTCGATTTCGTCGCGCGGATGTTCGGCATGCGCGAGCGCCGCGCCGCGGTCGGCCGCGCCCTCGACGACCTCGGTCTCGCCGGTCGCCGCGATCAGCTCGCAGGCACCTTGTCGGGCGGCTGGAAACAGCGCCTCGCGCTCGCCGCGTGCCTGCTGCACGAACCCCGCCTGCTGCTGCTCGACGAGCCGACCGCCGGTGTCGACCCGAAGGCGCGGCGCGATTTCTGGGAGGAGATCCACCGCCTCGCCGACGCCGGCATCACCGTGCTCGTCTCGACCCATTACATGGACGAAGCCGAGCGCTGCCACCGGCTCGCCTATCTCGCGTACGGACGGCTGCTCGCCGCCGGCACTGCGGACGAGGTCGTCGCGGCGCAGGCGTTGGCGACGTGGTCGATCGACTGCGGCGGCGCGCCAGGACTGCCGGACGCGTTGCGCGGCCTCGACGGCGTCGAGCAGGTCGCGAGTTTCGGCACCCGGCTGCACGCGAGCGGCCGCGATGCGGCGACGCTCGCCGCGAGCCTGCAGGCGTTCGCGCGGCACAACGACATCGCGGTCGAGCGCGTCGAGCCTTCGCTCGAGGACGCGTTCATCCACCTGATGCAGTCCGCCGAGGACCCGTTCGAAGGCTGACATGCCGCGCCATTACGGCTTCTCCCTGTCCCGCTGGCTCGGCATCCTGCTGAAGGAGTTCATCCAGCTGCGGCGCGACCGGTTGACGTTCGGCATGATCATCGGCATTCCGATCCTGCAGCTGATGCTGTTCGGCTTCGCGATCAACTCCGACCCGAAGCACCTGCCGACGGCCGTGGTGATGGCCGATCCGGGGCCGTTCTCGCGTGCCTATGTCGCGGCGATGAAGAACAGCGGCTACTTCGACATCGTCGGCGGCGCGGCGAGCGGCAGCGAGGCCGACAGGCTGCTCGACCGCGGCGACGTGCAGTTCGTCGTCACCTTCCCGCCCGACTTCAACCGCGACCTCGTGCGCGGGCAACGCCCGACGCTGCTCGTCGAAGCCGATGCGACCGATCCGATGGCCGCGGCCGGTGCGATCTCGGTGCTGAACCGGCTCGGCCGCGACGTCTTCGCGGCCGGGCTGCCCGGCGCGCTGCGGGCGCAGCCGGCGGACGAAGGCCTCGTGGACCTGCGCGTGCATCGCCGCTACAACCCGGAAGGCATCACCGCGTACAACATCGTCCCGGGCCTGCTCGGCGTGATCCTGACGATGACGATGGTGCTGATGACCGGGCTGGCGATGACGCGCGAACGCGAGCGCGGCACGTTCGAGAACCTGCTCGCGACGCCGGCGACGCCGATCGAGGTGATGACCGGCAAGATCGTGCCCTACATCCTGATCGGCCTCGTCCAGGTCACGCTCGTGCTCGTCGCCGCGCGCTGGATCTTCGGCGTGCCGATGCTCGGCAACCTCGCGCTGCTCTACGCGGTCGTGCTGCTCTTCATCTGCGCGAACCTGACCCTCGGCATCACGTTCAGCTCGATCGCGCGCAACCAATTGCAGGCGATGCAGATGACCTTCTTCTTTTTCCTGCCGTCGATGCTGCTGTCGGGCTTCATGTTCCCGTTCCGCGGGATGCCGGAGTGGGCGCAGGTCGTCGGCAGCGTGCTGCCGCTGACGCATTTTCTCATGCTCGTGCGCGGCATCATGCTGAAAGGCAACGGCCTCGACCTGCTGTGGCCGCAAATCTGGGCGATCGTCGCATTCACCGTCGCGGTGCTCGCGATTGGTCTGAAGACGTTCAGGCGGACGCTGGATTGACGCGTTCGGG
The DNA here is from genome assembly GCF_036675785.1 of Aromatoleum sp. NCBI lineage: Bacteria > Pseudomonadati > Pseudomonadota > Betaproteobacteria > Rhodocyclales > Rhodocyclaceae > Aromatoleum > Aromatoleum sp. The sequence continues at coordinate 101,203 of NZ_JAKFEF010000010.1, read as the reverse complement.
CTGTCCCGGGCGACCGCTCACCGCGCATCGGCCGTCCGCGGACTACTGGCTACCGGCGACTTCGCGCGGCGGGCCGGTCGCCGGGAAATCCCGGAGGAAGCCGCGTCGCCGGATGACGGCTTCAGAACGCCCAGCCGTACTCGACCGTCAGCGGCGCATGGTCGCTGAACCGCTGCTCCTTGTAGACCGCCGCGCTGCGCGCGGTCGCCGCGACCCCCGGCGTCGCGAGCTGGTAGTCGATGCGCCAGCCGACGTTCTTCGCCCACGCCTGGCCGCGGTTCGACCACCACGTGTAGCCTTCGCCGCCGGCTTCCGGATACAGCCGGCGATAGACGTCGACCCACTGCTGCTCGTCGAGCACGCGGGTGAACCAGGCGCGCTCCTCGGGCAGGAAGCCCGAGTTCTTCTGGTTCGATTTCCAGTTCTTGAGGTCGATTTCCTTGTGCGCGATGTTCCAGTCGCCGCAGACGATCAGTTCGCGCCCTGATGCGCGCAGCGACGCGAGGTGCGGCAGAAAGCGCTCCATGAACGCGAACTTGACCTGCTGGCGCTCGTCCGAACTCGATCCCGACGGCAGGTACAGCGATACGATCGACAGCGCGCCGAAATCGAGCTGCAGGAAGCGGCCCTCGGCGTCGATGTCGGTAATGCCGAGGCCCTCGACGACGCGGTCGGGCGCGCGGCGTGTGTAGAGCCCGACGCCGCTGTAGCCCTTCTTCTCGGCGTGGTGGAAATGGCCGGAATAGCCGTCCGGATGGCGCATCGCGTCGGTCAGGTCGCCCGCCTGCGCCTTCAGCTCCTGCACGCAGACGACGTCCGCATTCTGCGCGCCGAGCCAGTCGAGAAAGCCCTTGCCGGTGGCCGACCTGATTCCGTTGAGGTTGAGGGTGATGACGCGTAACATTCGGCCGGATCAGCTCAAAGTGGAAGTAAGCCGTGGATTTTAGCCGGGATTTCATCGCATTGGCCTGCAACAGGGGAGTGCTGCGCTTCGGCTCCTTCGTCACCAAGGCCGGCCGCACGTCGCCGTATTTCTTCAATGCCGGGCTGTTCGACGACGGCGCGTCGTTCCGCGAGCTGTGCGGCTTTTACGCGCGGGCGATCGTGGCGGCGGGCGTGCCGTGCGACATGCTGTTCGGCCCGGCGTACAAGGGCATCCCGCTCGTCGCCGGCGTCGCGATCCGCCTCGCCGAACAGGGCGTGAACCTGCCGTTCGCGTTCAACCGCAAGGAGGCGAAGGACCACGGCGAAGGCGGCACGCTCGTCGGCGCGCCGCTCGAAGGGCGCGTGCTGATCCTCGACGACGTGATCTCGGCGGGCACGTCGGTGCGCGAGTCGGTCGCGATGATCCGCGCGGCCGGCGCGACCCCGGCCGGCGTCGTCATCGCGCTCGACCGCATGGAGCGCGGCACCGGCACCCAATCGGCGGTCGAGGAAGTCGGCGACATGTTCGGCATTCCGGTGATCGCGGTCGCGACGCTGGCGGACCTGATCGGCTATCTCGCCGACAGCCCGCAGCTCGCGGCGAACCTCGACGCCGTCGAGGCGTACCGGGACACCTATGGCGTTGCCGCGGCGCGCTGAGCTCTTCCTCGTCGCCCTCGCCACGCTGCCGGTCGCGATGCCGGCGCCGGCCAGCGGCACGATCTATTGCTGCGAGGACGCGAACCGCCGGCCGATCTGCGCCGACACGCTGCCGCCCGCGTGCTACGGTCGCGCGTATCGCGAGATCAGTTCGCAAGGCCATGTGCGACGCCACGTCGCCGCGCCGCTGACCCCTGAAGAGGCCGCGAAGCGCGACGCGGAAGCGCAGCGGCGCAAGGACGAGGAGGCGCGGCGGTTGAAGCAGCGGCGCGTCGACCAGGCCTTGCTGCAGACGTACACGAGCCTCACGGACATCGACAACCGCGAGGCGCGCGCGGTCGCCGAGGTCGAGCGGGACATCGAACCGATCCGCGTGCGCGAAGCCGAACTCGCCGCCGAACGCCGGCGCCTCGCCGAGACCGGCGGAGATCCGGAGGCGGCGCGTCCGTCGGCGACGCTGCAGGCCCTCGATGCCGAACTCGCGTCGCTGCGCACGGTCGTCGATGTGAAGCAGCGGGAGATCGAAGCGATCCGCGCGCGCTTCGCCGCAGACCGCCGGCGCTACGCCGAACTGCTCGCGAACGGCGAAGGGCGGCGCTGAAGTCGGGGTGCGCGTTCGGTCGATGATCTCCGGTCGGCGCTGAAAGAGGGCGCGGCCGCCGCCGGGGCGACGAACAACCTTGCCGGGAAGACAAATGAGCGAATCCGTGAAAGAAGTGATCCGGGGAGCCTGTCCGCACGACTGTCCCGATACCTGCGCGATCGAAACGACGGTCGAAAACGGCCGCGCAGTGAAGATCCGCGGGGCCGACGACCTGCCGTTCACGAACGGCACGCTGTGCACGAAGGTCGCCCATTACCTCGAGCGCGTGTATTCGGACCAGCGGCTGCTCCACCCGATGAAGCGGGTCGGGCGCAAGGGCGAGGGCCGTTTCGAGCGGATCGGCTGGGACGAGGCGCTCGACACGATCGCCGCGAAGTTCGGCGCGATCGCCGCGGATGATCCCCGCGCCATCCTGCCGTACAGCTACGGCGGCACGCTCGGCTTCGTGCAGGGCAGCAGCCTCGATCTGCGCTTCTTCCATCGCCTCGGCGCATCGCTGCTCGACCGCACGATCTGTTCCGCGGCCGGCACGGCCGGCTGGAAAGCGACCGTCGGCGCGTCGATCGGCACGGACCCGGAAGCGATCGTCGACGCGAAGCTGATCCTGATCTGGGGCGCGAACCCGATCGTGTCGAACCTGCATGGCTGGCGCTACATCCAGGAAGCGAAGCGGCGCGGCGCGAAGCTCGTGTGCATCGACCCGCGGCGCAGCGAGACCGCCGCGAAGTGCGACCTCCACCTCGCGCCGTGGCCGGGCACCGACGGCGCGCTCGCGCTCGCGATGATGCAGGTGCTGATCGCGGAAGACCTCGTCGATCACGACTACATCGCCGCCCACACGCTCGGCTTCGGCGATCTCGCCGCGCGGGTCCGCGAGTGCACGCCCGAGTGGGCCGCGCCCCTGACCGGCCTCCCGGCCGAGGCGATCCGCCGCCTCGCGCGCGACTACGGCAGCGCGAAGCCGGCGGCGATCCGGCTCAATTACGGGCTGAACCGCAGCGGCGGCGGGGGCATGGCGGTGCGCAACGTCGCCTGTCTGCCGGCGCTGACAGGCGCCTGGCGCCATCCCGCGGGCGGCGCGGTGCTGTCGACGTCCGGCAATTTCCCCGTCGACCAGCACTCGCTCGAGCGGCCCGACCTCTATCCGCGCGACGCGCGCCCGCCGCGCACGATCAACATGGTCGAGATCGGCGACGCGCTGCTGGCCGCGGACGACCCGCCGGTCCGCGCGATCTACGTCTACAACTCGAACCCGGTCGCGGTCGCGCCCGACAACCGGCGCGTGCGCGAAGGCTTCGCGCGCGAAGACCTGTTCTGCGTCGTGCACGAGCTGTTCCAAACTGACACCGCGGACTACGCCGACATCCTGCTGCCGGCGACGAGCCAGCTCGAGCACCGCGACCTGCACAAATCCTACGGCCATTTCTACGCGGTCGCGAACCGGCCGGCGATCGCGCCGCTCGGCGAGGCGAAGCCGAACACCGAGGTCTTCCGCCTGCTCGCGGCGCGGCTCGGCTTCACCGATCCGGAACTGTTCGAGTCCGACGACGAGATCGCCGCCGCCGCGTTCAAGCGGCGCGACGGGCGCGTGCTCGGCCTGGAGCCCGCGCTCGCGGCGCGCGGCTGGGCGCGCCTCAACCTGCCGCGGCCGTTCGCGCCGTTCGCGCGCGGCGGGTTCCCGACGCCGTCGGGCAAGTGCGAATTCCGCTCCGACTGGCTCGCCCGGCAGGGGCTGGACCCGCTTCCCGCATGGGTCCCGCCGCACGAGTCGCCGGTCAGCAACCCGTCGCTCGCGGCGCGTTTCCCGCTCGCGATGATCTCGCCGCCGGCGCGCAATTTCCTCAACACGAGTTTCTCGAGCCTGCCGCGCTTCGTCGAACAGGAAGGCGGACCGAAGCTCGAGATCCACCCGGACGACGCTGCCGCGCGTGGCATCGCCGACGGCGCACGGCTGCGCATCTTCAACGACCGCGGTGCTTTCCACTCCCGCGCGGTGGTGACCGACCGTGTCCGTCGCGGCCTCGTCGTCGCCCCGTCAGTGTGGTGGCGAAAACTCTCCGGCGACGGCGAGAACGCGAACGCGGTGACCTCGCCGGCGCTGACCGACCTCGGCGGCGGGCCGACGTTCTACGACTGTCTCGTCGAAGTCGCGAAGGAAACACGAGATGAATGAAATCCAGACTTTCGACGAAGTCGCGCGGCTCGTCGACGAGGCCGCCCGCATCCTGTTCATCACCGGCGCCGGCATTTCCGCCGACTCGGGGCTGCCGACCTACCGCGGCATCGGGGGGCTCTATCACGAGCGGCTGACCGACGACGGGCTGACGATCGAGGAGGCGCTGTCGGGGGAAATGATGGCGGCCCGGCCGGACGTCGCGTGGAAATACATCGCCGAGATCGAAGCGAACTGCCGCGGCGCGGAGCCGAACATCGCCCATCGCATCATCGCCGCGCTCGAGCAGGAACGGCCCGGCGTCTGGGTGCTGACGCAGAACGTCGACGGGCTGCACCGCGACGCGGGTTCGCGCAACCTGATCGAGATCCACGGCACCGTCCACCGCCTGCGCTGCACCGAATGCGCGCACTCGCGCAAGGTGCCGGATTTCGCCGGGCTGCGCCTGCCGCCCGAGTGCCCGCAATGCGGGGGCATGCTGCGGCCCGACGTCGTGCTGTTCGGCGAAATGCTCCCCGAGACCGGGCTGAACCAGCTCGAGGCGCTGCTCGACGGCGGCGTCGATCTCGTCGTCTCGATCGGCACGACGAGCGCTTTCCCCTACATCTCCGGCCCGGTATGGTGGGCGCAACAGGCCGGCGTGCCCACCGTCGAGATCAATCCGGGCGAGACCGAAGTCAGCCGGCTCGTGACCCACCGCCTGCGGCGCCGCGCCGCCGAGGCGCTGCCGGAAATCTGGCGGCGGCTGCACCCCGAACCGCCGGTCGAGGGCTGAACGTCCGAGCGCCGGTGCCGTGGGGCGCGATCGCGTCGGCCTTCGCCTTCGGCTCACGCCGACCTACGGTTCGCAGCGATCCGGCAATGACTCGCCGGTTGGAGTGGCGCAGCGAAGCGTGCGACGCGGAATTCGCAAGCGATCCGGCAGCCACGCGTAGGTCGGGGTGAGCGCAGCGAAGCCCGACGCGGAGCCGAGCCCCGCCCCGGCGCCTACAGCAGTACCCGCTCGATGCCGCCGCTGTTCGCGCGCTGCACGTAGTCCGGCATCCAGTTGTCGCCGAGCACGTGCTTCGCGATCTCGACCACGATGTAGTCGGCGTCGACGCCGCCCGCGTCGTTCGCATAGCGCGACAGCCCCTGCAGGCACGACGGGCACGAGGTCAAGATCTTCACCGCATCGCCGGAGCCGTTTCGCAGCGCCGCGGCGCCTTTCTCGATCTCCTGTTGCTTGCGGAAGCGTACCTGCGTCGAGATGTCCGGTCGGCCGACCGCGAGCGTGCCCGACTCGCCGCAGCAGCGGTCGCTGAGGTCGACGCGCGTGCCCATCAGTTCGTTCGCGACCTTGATGCCCGGATGCGTCTTCATCGGCGTGTGGCACGGCTCGTGGTACAGGTACTTCGTGCCGGTCACGCCGTCGAGCGCGACGCCCTTTTCCATCAGGTACTCGTGGATATCGAGCAGCCGGCAACCGGGGAAGATCTGCTCGAACTGGTACTTCTGCAGCTGGTCCATGCAGGTGCCGCAGGACACGATCACCGTCTTGATGTCGAGGTAGTTGAGCGTGTTCGCGACGCGGTGGAACAGCACGCGGTTGTCGGTCGTGATCTTCTGGCCCTTGTCGTCCTCGCCGGCCGAGGTCTGCGGATAGCCGCAGCACAGATACCCGGGCGGCAGCACGGTCGTCGCGCCGACCTGGTACAGCATCGCCTGCGTCGCGAGGCCGACCTGGCTGAAGAGCCGTTCCGAGCCGCAGCCGGGGAAGTAGAACACCGCCTCCGAGTCGTCGCGCCTGAGCTGCGGGTTGCGGATCACCGGGATCACCGCGTTGTCCTCGATGTCGAGCAGCGCGCGGCTCGTGCGCTTGGGAAGGTTGCCGGGCATCGGCTTGTTGATGAAGTGGAGCACCTGCGCGCGCAGCGGCGCCTTGCCGAGCGTCGCCGGCGGCGCCTTGACCTGCGCCTGCACGAGGCCGAGCGATTTCGCGGTCTGGTGCGCGAAGCGCTGCGCCTTGTAGCCCCAGCCGATCATCCCGGTGCGGATCAGCTTGATCGTCGCCGGGTCCTTCGCGGTCAGGAAGGCCATCGCCGCGGCCTTGCCCGGGTTGAACGACTTCTTGCCCTGCTTCCTGAGGAAGTTGCGCATCTTGATCGACACGTCGCCGAAGTCGATGTCGACCGGGCACGGCTTTTCGCACTTGTGGCAGACGGTGCAGTGATCGGCGACGTCCTCGAACTCGGCCCAGTGCGCGAGCGACACGCCGCGCCGCGTCTGCTCCTCGTACAGCAGCGCCTCGACGAGCAGCGACGTGCTGAGGATCTTGTTGCGCGGGCTGTACAGCAGGTTCGCGCGCGGCACGTGCGTCGAGCACACCGGCTTGCACTTGCCGCAGCGCAGGCAGTCCTTGATGTCGTGCGCGATGTCGCCGATCTCGGTCTGCTCCATGATCAGCGACTCGTGGCCCATCAGGTTGAAGCTCGGCGTGTAGGCGTTGTCGAGGCTGCCCTTGGTCGTGCCGTCGCGCATCAGCTTGCCGCGGTTGAAGCGGCCTTCCGGGTCGACCTTGCGCTTGTACGCCCAGAACGCCGCCATCTCGTCGTCGGTCAGGTAGTCGAGCTTCGTGATGCCAATGCCGTGCTCGCCGGAGATCACGCCGTCGAGCGCGCGCGCGAGTGCCATGATGCGGTCGACCGCGCGGTTCGCGGTCTGCAGCATCTCGTAGTGGTCGGAGTTGACCGGGATGTTGGTGTGCACGTTGCCGTCGCCGGCGTGCATGTGCAGCGCAACGAAGACGCGGCCGCGCAGCACTTCCTTGTGCACTTCTTCGATGCGCGCGAGCACCGGACGGAATACGACGCCGTCGAAGATCTTGTCGAGGCGGGGCTTCAGCTCGGTCTTCCACGACGTCCGCACCGAGTAGTCCTGCAGCCGGTGAAAGAGCGTCGGGTCGGCCGCGCGGTTCGTCAGCTCCCCGGCCTGGATGCCGTAGTCTGCGAACTGCGCCTCGGCCGCGCCGAGCGGCAGGTCGAGATTGTCGAGCAGCCACTGCCAGCGGCGCCGCACGGTCGCGACGTAGTCGAGCGCCGCCTGGCGCCGGTCGCCGATCAGCTCGTCGGCGGCGAGGTTCGCGTCGCCCAGGTCGAGCGGCAGCTCGCCCTGCAGGAACTCGGTCAGCGCGTCGCACAGCGCGAGCTTGTTCTGCGTCGACAGTTCGATATTGATCCGCTCGATGCCGTCGCAGTAGTCGCCCATGCGCGGCAGCGGGATCACGACGTCCTCGTTCACCTTGAACGCGTTCGTGTGGCGCGAGATTGCCGCGGTGCGCGAACGGTCGAGCCAGAAGCGCTTGCGCTGCTCCGGGCTCACTGCGATGAAGCCTTCGGCGCCGCGTACGTTGCACAGGCGCACGACCTCCGACGCTGCGGTCATCACCGCCGCCTCATCAAAGCCGACGATGTCGCCGATCAGCACCATCTTCGGCCGGCCGTGGCGCTTCGCCTTCGTCGTGTAGCCGACCGCGTTCACATAGCGCTCGTCGAGATGTTCGAGGCCGGCGAGCTGCACGCCGAGGCGCTCGCCTTCCGAGCCGGGCTTGAACCAGTCGGTGATCTCGACGATTGCCGGCACCGCTTCGCGCACCTGGCCGAAGAATTCGAGGCACACGGTGCGCGTGACCGGCGGCATCCTGTGCAGCACCCAGCGCGCCGCGACGATCAGGCCGTCGGTGCCTTCCTTCTGCACGCCCGGCACGCCGCCGAGGAACTTGTCGGTGACGTCCTTGCCGAGTCCGGCCTTGCGACAGGACGCGCCGGGAAGGCTCAGCGTTTCCTCGGCGATCAGCCGGTAGTGCTTCGGCTCGAAGCGGCGCAGCCGGAAATGCACGACTTCCTGCTCGTGGATCTTGCCGAAGTTGTGGTCGAGGCGCTCGACTTCGAGCCAGTCGCCGTCCGGCGTGACCATCTTCCACCACGCGAGGTTGTCGAGCGCCGTGCCCCACAGCACCGCCTTCTTGCCGCCGGCGTTCATCGCGATGTTGCCGCCGATGCACGACGCCGACGCCGACGTCGGGTCGACCGCGAACACGCGCCCGGCCGCGGCGGCGGCTTCAGCGACGCGCTCGGTGACGACGCCGGCGCCGGTGCGGATCGTCGCGTACGGCGTGCCGACCGCCCCGGTGAGGCCGGGCAGCGTCAGCTCCTCGACCGGGCCGAGGTCGATCAGCTTTTCGGTGTTGATGACGACCGAGCGCGCGTCGAGCGGGATCGCGCCGCCGGTGTAACCGGTGCCGCCGCCGCGCGGAATGATCGTCAGGCCGAGCTCGATGCAGTGCTTCACGAGCGGCGCGATCTCCTCCTCGGTGTCCGGGTAGAGGACGACGAAGGGGTATTCGACGCGCCAGTCGGTCGCGTCGGTGACGTGCGAAACGCGCGCGTGGCCGTCGAAGCAGATGTTGTCGCGCCGCGTGTGGCGCGCGAGCGTGCGCAGCACCTGCTTGCGCAGCGCGCCGGTGTCGTTGAAGAGCTGCGCGAAGCGGTCGATCGCGGCGTGCGCGGCCTCGATGAGCCGGGCGACCTTCTCGTTGCGCTCGGGATCCTGCGTCGCGCTTTCCTCGCGCCGCTTCTCGACTTCGCGCAGGCGGTGATGCAGCGCGTCGATCAGCGCGCTGCGGCGCTCGGGATTGTCGAGCAGGTCGTCCTGCAGGTACGGATTGCGCTGCACGACCCAGATGTCGCCGAGCACTTCGTACAGCATCCGCGCCGAGCGCCCGGTGACCCGTTCGCCGCGCAGCGTGTCGAGCGCCTGCCAGGCCTCGTCGCCGAGCAGGCGGATGACGATCTCGCGATCCGAGAACGACGTGTAGTTGTAGGGAATCTCGCGCAGGCGTTGGGTCATGAGAGGTTCCGGTACCGGACGGCGGGGAAGCCGTAAATTGTAACTTACCGCGCTGCAAAACGCGGCCGAATTAAGCCCTTCGAGAGTGTAGGGGCTTGATTTGCAAGCGGGTTATGCCATCGTCCGGCAGGGCGGCCGTAACGCGGCGCGCTCGCCGGCCGGGACGACTAGAGCGCCCTTCAAAGGACGGCGGCGGCGACGAGGGCGTAGCGCGCGAATTTGCCGGCCGCCATCCACAGCACGCACGGGAGCCACGGCAGGCGCAGCCACCCCGCAGCCGCGCACAGCGCGTCGCCGACGACCGGCGCCCACGACAGCAGCAGCACCGGCGCGCCGTGATGCCGCACCCACGCGAGCCGGGTCGTGTCGGCCTTCTGCGGCAGCCGCCGTGCGAGTGCCCAGGTCGTCATGCCGCCGAGCGTGTTGCCGAGCGTCGCGAGGGTCAGCGCGGCGGCGAGCTCTTCGGGGCGCAGCGCGAGCACGCCGGCCAGCACGATCTCCGATCCGCCCGGCAGCAGCGTCGCGGCGAGAAAGCTCGACGCGAACAAGGCCCCGAGTCCGGCGTCCGGGCCGGGATCGAGCAGCGACAGGAAACTCATCGCGCGGACAGCGTCGAGCGCGCGCCGCGAACGCCGGGCGGACGTGGCGCGAGCGAGGGGAGTGGCCGGAGGACGGACGGCCGCCGCTTGCGGTGCGCGGGCGACACCGGGATGGACATCGCCACCGCTAGAGGAGCTCGAAAAACACGAGATCGCGTTCGATTTCGTTTGCAGGAAAGCCGCAGCCGAGACGGCCGGCGCCGCCCAGCGGCCACTCCGCGCGCTTGACGCAGTGTTCGCCGCCGCCCGCGTCGGCCACGTAGGTGCCGTTCGTGCTCCGGTCGATCAGCACGAAGCCCTGCGGACGCCGCTCGATGCGCGCATGGTGGCGCGACGCGCGCGCGTCGACGATGACGACGTCGTTGCCGAGTTCCCGCCCGAGGAGCACGACGGGCCGGCTTTCCTCGACGTACAACACCTCGTGTAGATGGCGCAGGCGCAGGCGCAGCGGCGCGCGGGCGACGTCCGGCGCGGGCGCCAGGGCAGCGGGTTCGCGCTGGAGCGGAAACACGGGCCATTCGATCCCGTCGAACGCCTGCTCGCGGATCGCCGAGGCGCCGGCGAAGCGCCGCGCTGCGGCGGACAGCTGCAACACCGCGGGGCCGCTCGCGAGCAACTGGCCGGGCCGCGCAGCCGTCGCGATGCGGGTCGCGGCGGCGTCGACGGGACCGGCCGCCGCGTCCCGCCCGTAATGGATTCCGACGCGGATCGTCAGTCGCAGGCCGCGCTGGGGCGGCAGGTCCTCGACGCGGGCGAGCATGTCGACGCTCGCGAGCACCGCCGGGTCGCAGCGCGGGAAGGTCGCCGACAGGCGGCCGTCGCCGCGGCGGATCACGCTGCCGCCGTTCGCCGCGACCGCCCGTTCGACGCGATGCAGGCACCGATCGATCGCGTGCTTCGCCTCGTCGACGCCGAGCGCGTCGACGAGGATGTCCCGGCCGGAGACGTCGGCGACGAGAGCGCAGGTTTCGGCGGGCGCGCTCATCTCCCGGTCAGCCGCGACGACGCAGCGTGCCCGGGCGCAGCACCGCTGCCGCGGCGAAGGCCGGCATCGCAGCGGGGTTCGCCGGGCGGCCCGGCCGCCGCGGGCCGCCGTCTAGTCTTCGCACGTCGAGCCGCCGGCGATGCGGATCGCGCCGAGGCCGGACGGCAGTTCGGGCCGGTCGAACGCGATGTCGCCTTCGGCGACTTCGGTGTCGCGCGTCAGGCCCCGGAAGTCGAACAGCGACGTGTCGGCGAGATGCGACGGCACGATCTGGCCGAGCGCGGTCGCGATCGATTCGATGCGCCCCGGGTGCTCGCGCGCCCAGGTCTGCAGCATCGCCTTGATCTGCTTGCGCTGTGCGTTCTCGAGCGAGCCGCAGAGGTTGCACGGGATGATCGGGAAGTCCATCGCGCGTGCGAAGCGCGTGATCTCGGCCTCGGTGCAATACGCGAGCGGCCGGATCACGACGTGCTCGCCGTTGTCGCTGACGAGCTTCGGCGGCATCGCCTTGATCTTGCCGCCGAAGAACAGATTCAGGAACAGCGTCTCGATCATGTCGTCGCGGTGGTGGCCGAGCGCGATGCGCGTCGCGCCGATCTCCTTCGCGACGCGGTAGATGATGCCGCGCCGCAGCCGCGAGCACAGCGAACAGGTCGTCTTGCCCTCGGGGATCTTGTCCTTGACGATCGAATAGGTGTCCTCGGTGACGATGCGGTACTCGACGCCGATCGACTCGAAGTACGCTGGCAGCACGTCGGCCGGGAAGCCCGGCTGCTTCTGGTCGAGGTTCATCGCGACGATGCGGAAGTCGACCGGCGCGCGCTCGCGCAGCGCGAGCAAGCACGAGAGCAGCGTGTGCGAGTCCTTGCCGCCGGACACGCAGACCATCACGGTGTCGCCGTCGCCGATCATGTTGAAGTCGGCAATCGCCTTGCCGACGCCGCGTTCGAGCTTCTTCTTAAGGCGCAGGAAGGTGTTGGAAAAGCGGTTGTCGGCCGCGTCGGCGACGGCGGGGCTCGCCGCAGCGGCGGAAAGGGTAGTCACGGGAAGCATCCTGCTGGAAAAATCGAGGCGAATTATACCTTTAAGTGCGAATGCGCCGGGTTTGCGACGCTCACAGATGCGCGCTGCGTCCGCCGTCGACGGCGATGATCTGGCCGGTCACGTACGGGGCGTCGAAAAGCAGGAAGCGGACCGTGCGCGCGATGTCCGCGGGCGAGCCGACGCGCCCGAGCAGTGTGTGGGCGACGATCTCGTCGCGCTCGTGCGGCGCGAACTGACCATCCGCGGGCCACTCGATCGCGCCCGGCGAGACGCCGTTCACCCGCACTTCCGGCGCGAGCTCGAGCGCCAGCGCGCGCGTGAGCCCGAGCAGTCCGGCCTTCGCCGCGCAGTACAGCGGATAGTGGCGCAGCGGCCGCTCGGCGTGGATGTCGATGATGTTGACGATCGCGCCGCGGCATTCGCGCAGGCTCGGCGCAGCGGCCTGCGACAGGAACAGCGGACCTTTCAGGTTCGAGCCGACGAGGTCGCTCCATGCCGCCGCATCGATGCTGCCGACCGGCGTCGCGAAGAAGCTCGACGCGTTGTTGACGACGGCGCCGAGGCGGCCATGGCGTTCGAGCACTGCCGCGACGATCGCTTCCGGCACGCCGTCGTCCTTGAGATCTCCGCCGACAGTCGTCGCCGAGCCGGGCCGCAGCGCATCGAGCGTGCCGGCGAGGGCCTCTGCTTCCGCGGCCGAGCGGCGGTAGTGCAGCACGACGGTCGCGCCGGCCCGATGCAGCACGCGCGCGATCTCGGCGCCGACGCGCCGGGCGGCGCCGGTGATCAGGATGACGGGAGGCAGCGAGTGTTCGCTCATCGTTCGGGATGTCCTTGTGTGGTCTCCTGCGCAGCGACGCGCGAAAAACACCGCAAGGCGGGCGGAGCGGGGCGCTGCGAACCGTTGGGAGGGGCGCAGGTAGAATACGCGCTTTGTCGCCGGATGCCGCCGATGTCGCTGCCTGAACCTTCACCCGATGCGCTCGAACAGAGCGGCCGCCTCGTTCGCGCGATCCGCGCCGCGATCGCGCACGCGGGCGGCTGGATTCCGTTTTCGCGCTACATGGAGCTCGCGCTGTACTCGCCCGGGCTCGGGTATTACAGCGGCGGTGCAAGAAAGTTCGGCCCCGGCGGCGACTTCATCACCGCGCCCGAACTCACGCCGCTGTTCGGCCAGGCGCTCGCGGCGCAGGTCGAGCAGGTGATGCGCGCGTCGGTGCCGGCAGTGATCGAGGCGGGCGCCGGCACCGGCCTGCTCGCGGCCGATCTCCTGCTCGAACTCGAGCGGCGGCACTGTGTCCCGGACAGCTACGCGATCCTCGAGCTGTCGGGCGAACTGCGCGAGCGGCAGTTCGACACCCTCGCGGAAAAGGTGCCGCATCTCGCAAGCCGCGTGCGCTGGCTCGACGCGTTGCCGGAGCGCTTCTCGGGCGCGCTCGTCGCGAACGAGGTCCTCGACGTGATGCCGGCGCACCTCGTCGTGTCGCGGCCGGAAGGATTGTTCGAGCGCGGCGTCGCCGTCGATGACGCGGGCACGTTGCGCTGGGCGGATTCGCCGGCCGACGGGGTGATCGCCGCTGCGGCCCACGCGCTCGACCTGCCGCGGCCGGAAAGCGGCGAATACGTCAGCGAGCTGAACCTCGCCGCCCGCGCGTGGGTTGCCGAGTGGGCGCAGCGCCTCGAACGCGGCGCGCTGCTGCTCGTCGATTACGGCTATCCGCGCGCCGAGTACTACCTGCCGTCGCGCTCGAACGGCACGCTGCTGTGCTACTACCGGCACCAGGCGCACGGCGATCCGTTCCTGTGGCCGGGGTTGAACGACATCACCGCGTTCGTCGATTTCACGTCGGTCGCCGAAGCGGCCTTCGACGCCGGGCTCGATGTGCTCGGCTACGCGAACCAGGCCGCCTTCCTGTTCAATTGCGGCATCCTCGACGCACTCGCGCGCCGCGGACCGCAGGAGAGCGCCGATTACATCCGCGCCGCGCGCGCGGTGCAGCGGCTCACCACGCCGCAGGAGATGGGCGAGCTGTTCAAAGTGCTGGCGCTGGGCAAGAACCTGCGCGAACCCCTGCTCGGCTTCTCGCGATGCGACCGCCTGCACACGCTGTAACCGGACGTCCAGCGCGGACCGCAGCCGCCGGTCCGCGCTTCGGACGTCCCGCGGCCGTTCATTCCTGGTAGCGGTAGACCGCTTTCAGGAAGCTCTCGGCGTCGAGCGGCGGGAGCGGCTTTTCCTGGCGCCCATGGTCGATTTCCGCGGCCCGCAACGCGGGTTCCGGCTGCGGGGGCAGCCAGCTCGCATTGAGCACTTCGTCGTCGTACTCCTCCGGTTCGACGAGTTCTTTGCCGCTATTCATGTCCATGATCGTTGTCATGATGGCCTCTGCGGAGTTCTCTCGTGTTCAGGGATGACCGGTTCCGGCGTCAGCCTTTCCTCCTCGATGGCCGACGGCAGGTTCCGGTCGCTTGGAGTTCCGCCGCGGCTGCTTGTTCGGCGGACCCGTGGACCGAAAAACGGCGCCACGCTCCCATCATGGAACGGAATCATTTCGGTTTCTAGTGCAAAGTCAGGCGAGCTGTATCGCAAGCCACGCGGCGATGCGTTCGGCGACCGGGCGCCACCCGCGTTCGAGCATGAGGCCGTGGCCGAGCTCGGGCAGCACTTCGTAGGGCAGGCCATACGCGGCGCCGGTCATCGCGACCTGCGCCGGCGGAATCAGGTGATCGTGCTGCGCGCCGAGGATCAGCATCGGCGGGCGATACATGCGCCCGGGCTGCGGCAGGTTGAAGAGCGTCATGTCCCAGATCGCTCGGTGCGATTCGGGCTGGCACAACTGGAAATAGCGCGCGAGCCTCGCGTCGTCGATCGGCTGATGGAACAGCGCCTCGCGCAGGCTCGAGGGATGCGGGCGGCCCCCATTCAGCATCCGGTCGAGGTCGCTGAGCAGGTTCGGCTTCGTGATCATCAGGCCCAGCGCCGAGCCCATCAACCCTTGCGGCGGCACCGAGCACAGCAGCACCGCGGCTTCGGCGTCCGCGCGCTCGAGGTACTTCTGCACGACCATCCCGCCCATCGAATGCCCGATCAGCACTGGGCGCGCCGGCAGCGCGTCGACGACTTCGGCGACGTCCTTGACGTAGTCGTCGATCGAGTAGGAGTCCAGGTGCGCGCGGTTGCGGCTGCGGCCGTGGCCCGACAGCGACAGCGCGTAGCAGTCGTAGCCGGCGTCGGCGAAGTACGGCAGGAAATGCTCGTCCCAGCACCAGGCCGCGGTATAGGCGCCGTGAATGAACACCAGCGGCGCCGGATGCCTCGGGCCGCTCGCGGGGCTGCGTGCAATGACTTCCAGTTCGCCAAAATGACGGACGTTCATCGCAGCCCCTCCGTGCCGGAAGCAATGTCGCGGAAGGGGGGCGCGTTGCCGCGGGCGGGCAGGAACCGGTCGGGAAAAATGTTCATCTGCGTCCTCGGTCGGGTGAGGCGTCGGCCGTGTTGCGGGGGCAGCCGTCGGCGGGTCTAATGCCCGTTCTTCGGGAGATCGATGTGTTCAAGTGGCTGGTCGTCGTTGCAGTGATCGTCGTCGTCTCCGGCCTGATGAGCCCCGGGCTCGCGCGCCGGCTGCGCCTGGGCCGTCTGCCCGGCGACGTTCGCTTCACGGTGCGCGGGCGCGTGTTCCACTTTCCGTTCACGACGACGATCCTCTTCACGCTGGTTGCGTGGGCGGCCCTGCGCATCTTCTGAACCGGGCGCGGTCAGGGCGGGGCCGGATCGGCCGGCCAGCGCTTTCACCGCCGCGACCCGGGCTTCGTGGATCCGCTGCGGGATTTCCGCCTTGTCCAAGCAGCCATGCGCGATCGCGCCGGCGTCGATCGTACGGACCGCGCCGAGCGCTTCCTGCCAGATCGAGGCCTGGACGTACTCGCGCGCGTCCTTGCCGGGGCGCCCGTGGAAATCGCAGGTCGCGGCGTCGAGCAGCTGTGCGAAGCGTTCCGGCCGGCGCAGCGCGTCGGTCCGTTCCAGGACCTTCACGATCGTCGCCGCGCGCAGCTGCGCCGCCCGGTGCAGGATGCCGTGCTCGCGCGCGAGCAGGACCGCCAGATCGCGGCAATCGACCGGCGCTTTCAGTCGCTCCGAGACTTCGCGCGCACGCTCCGCGCTTTTCGCTTCGTGGCCGTAGTGGTGCGGCAGCACGTGCGCCGGCGTGTCGCCCTTGCCGAGGTCGTGCAGCAGGCAGGCCCAGCGCACCGCGAGGGGCTGAACGGTCGCCGCCGCATGGTCGACGACCGCCATCACGTGGGCGCCGCTGTCGACCTCGGGGTGATGCTGCGCCGGCTGCGGGACGCCGAACAGCCGGTCGACCTCGGGCAGCAGCCGGGCGAGGGCGCCGCAGTCGCGCAGCACCGCGAACATCCGCGACGGCGTCGCCTCCATCAGGCCGCGCGCGAGTTCCTGCCACACGCGCTCGGCGACGAGGTGGTCGATCTCGCCGTCATCGACCATTGCGCGCATCAGCGCGAGCGTTTCAGGTGCGACGGTGAAGCCGTCGAAGCGGGCCGAAAAGCGCGCGACGCGCAGCACGCGCACCGGATCCTCGGCGAACGCCGGGCTGACGTGGCGGAAGACGCGGCGTTCGAGATCCGCGCGGCCGCCGTAAGGGTCGATCAGCGTGCCGTCCTCGTCGCGCGCGATCGCGTTGATCGTGAGGTCGCGCCGCAGCAGGTCTTCCTCGAGCGTGACGTCGGGCGATGCGTGGACCGTGAAGCCGGTGTAGCCGCGGCCGGACTTGCGCTCGGTGCGCGCGAGCGCGTGTTCCTCGTTCGTCCGCGGGTGCAGGAACACCGGAAAATCCTTGCCGACCGGGCGGAAGCCGCGCGCGATCATCTCGTCCGGGGTTGCGCCGACGACGACCCAGTCGTGATCCTTGACCGGCAGGCCGAGAAGTTCATCGCGGACCGCGCCGCCGACGACGTAACGCCGCATCAGCCGTACAGGTCCTCGGCCGGGATCGACTCGGTCTCGGCGCGTGCCGCCGCATCCCATTCCTGCATCCACGGATGCGCGAGCATCGTCGCGAGATAGTCGCCCGCGGCACCGGCCGGTGTCACGCCGTAGGTCCGGAAGCGGAAGCAGAGCGGCGCGTACATCGCATCCGCCGCGGAGAATGCGCCGAAGAGGAAGGGGCCGGGCGCGACCGCCTTCGCGCCGAAGCGCGTGCGGCAGTCGATCCAGATCGCCTCGATGCGGACGATGTCGGCGTCGACTGCCGGCGTGCGCCCGTGGCCGGTGTAGTCCTTGCGGATGTTCATCGTCATCTGCCGGCGCAGTTCCATGAAGCCGGAATGCATTTCGGCGCTGACCGAACGCGCGATCGCGCGCGCCGCCGGATCGGTCGGCCACAGCGGGGCCTTTTCGGCGAGGTATTCGCAGATCGCGAGCGAGTCCCACACCGACAGGCCGTGGTCGATCAGGCACGGCACCTTGCCGGACGGGGAGTGCGAGAGGATGCGCTCGCGGCTGTCCGGGAGAAACAGCGGGATGCGGATCTCTTCGAACACGAGACCGCTCGCGCGCGCCGCCAGCCAGGCGCGCAGCGACCAGGAGGAGTAGTTCTTGTTGCCAATGATCAGTTTCAAGGCGTGTTCTCCAGGTGGGCGGGAAGCGCTGCCGAATCAGCGGATGTGGCGGCGCGAGGAGGTGCGCAACGGAAAGTAGCGAGCACGGAAGGATCGTTCGCCGATATAGACCGGCGCGACCGATTCGAGCGGGGTCGCTTCGAGGCCGAACGGCAGGGGCTCGCCGCTGACGACGTTGTCCACCTGCATCGAGCGCAGGTTGTCGCGCGTCATGATCGGCGACGGCATGAGTTCCATGAAGCCCGCCTGCAGCATCGCCAGACCTTGCGGCAGCGGCAGGATCGGTCGCGGCGCGCCGGCGAGCTCGCTGACGTATTCGACGATCTCGCGCAGCGTGTAGACCTTCGGGCCGGCGAGTTCAAAGGTCTGGCCCGCGGTCGTCGGATCGCACAGGCAGCGCCGCATCACGCCGACGACGTCTTCGACGTAGACCGGCTGGAAGCGCGCCGTCGGGCGCGCGAGCGGCAGCACCGGGAAAGTGTGCGCGAGGTGCGCGAAGAGGTTCAGGAAGTGATCGTCGCGGCCGAACATCACCGACGGGCGCAGGATGGTCCAAGCCGGGGAGTCGCCGGCGGCGCGGATCTCGGCTTCGCCGGCGGCCTTCGAGCGCAGGTATTCGGACGGTCCGTCGGGCGACGCGCCGAGTGCACTGATGTGCAGCAGGCGCGGCACGCCGCCGGCCCGGCACGCGGCGACGATCTTGCGCGGCAGTTCGACATGGGCATGTTTGAAATCGGGGCCGAACGGCGAACCCGAGCGCGAATGCAGGATGCCGACGAGATTGACGACGGCGTCGGCGCCGGTGACGAGTCTTTCGAGCGTCGCCGGGTCATGGACGTCGGCTTCGATGGTATCGACCGTCGGCAACGGCAGCAGGTGGTTCGCGCGACTCGCGTGTCGCGTCGGAACCAGGACGGTGACCGCGACTTCGGACAGGCGGTTGGCGAGGGCGCTGCCGACGAAACCGGAGCCGCCAATGAGGACGACGCGTTCGATCTTCATGTTCAGCCTTCCATGCAGGGTGATGCGGGGGTCACTGTTCCGCAGCCAGCCGGGGGGCGATCGTGCCGAGCCGTGTCTTCAGCGACTGCGGCCTGCCCTCGAGCATCGCAGCATAGATCACTGCGTTCGCCATCACTTTCTTGACATAGTCGCGGGTCTCGTCGATGGGAATCGTCTCGGCATAGATCGCGCCTTCGATCGATCGTTCATCGCGCCAGCGCCGCGCCCGATTCGGTCCCGCATTGTAGCCGGCCGATGCGAGCACCGGATGATTGTCGAGGCCGTCGAGGATCAGCCGCATGTAGCTCGTCCCGAGCAGCACGTTCGTGTCCGGGTCGCTGAGCATGCCGGGGTGATAGCCGGAGAGGCCGATCTTGCCGGCGACCCATTTGCCGGTCGCGGGCATGACCTGCATCAGCCCCTGCGCGCCGGAACTCGAGCGGGCCGGCACGACGAAGCGGCTTTCCTGGCGCATCAGTCCATAGACCCAGCCGATGTCCAGCCCCTGCTGGCGCACCTGCGGTTCGACGAACTGCCGGTAGGGCGTGATGAAGCGCAGGTCGAAATTCCCTTTCGGGTCGGCGCGTTCGGCGGTGTTGATGGCGCGGTCGAAGATCTCGTTGGACAGTGCGACGCGGGCCGCCGCGACGAGGAACGCCTCGTCCTGCCCGCGCAGCGCCCAGTTCCATTCGCGTACCGCCTCGGTGCGCAGGTCGAGCCGGTAGAGCGCGAGCGAGCGGCGCAGCGCCGGATCGGCCTCCGCCCGCGCGATGTCGGCGGCGTTGTCGGCGCCGGTGAGGATTGGCGGAGCGAAGAGTTGCCCGGCTTCCTCGCCGGCGAGCAGGCCGTAGAAATGCGGTTCGCCGGCGATCCTGCGGTAGAGCACCGCCGCTTCGGCCGCGCGCCCGAGCTGCGCTTCGGCGCGGCCGAGCCAGTAGGTCCATTCGGGCAGCGCCTGCTCCTTCGACGGCAGCGCCTCGATCGACGATTTGACCATGCGCCAGTTTTCGACACGCAACGCCGCGCGGACGCGCCACGCGCGCTGCTCCGCGCTCATCGGCACGTCGCCCGCCGCACGGTACCAGTCGGCCGCCTGCGGCAGCCGCGACAGCGCGCCGTAATGCCCGAGAATGGCGTGCACGTAGGCCCGCTCGTCGTGCGTGAGGCGGTCGCTGATGCGCTCGAAGCGCAGATAGGCGCCGCGCGGATCCTCCTGCCGCGCGAGGCTCGCGAGCGCGGCGAGGGCGATCTCGCGGCCGACGCGCGTGGCTGCGAAATTCACGGGGAGGCGGTCGAGGTACGCCGCCGGAGCGTGCAGCGCGCGATCGAGATTCGCGCCCGCGGAAGTGCCGCTGTGCGGCAGCCACCCGAGGGTCGCGCGGGCGGCAGTCGGGTTGCGGCTTTCGACCTGGCGCCGGAAGCGCCACCAGATTTCATCCGCGCTGACGAGCTGGTCGAGCGCGAGGACGCGCAGCGTCGGTTCGCAGGCGACGTGATTGTCGGTCATCTCCATCCAGCGTTCGCGCACCTCGGTGAGCACCGTCGCGTCGCCGGTTTCGAGGCGCGCAGTGCGCTGGTGGCAGCGCAATTCGGCGTCCGGCTCGCGCAGGTCCGGGTACAGGCGCAGGAAACTTTCCCAGTCCTGCTCGCGGACGTAGCGCCGCAGCCAGTCGACGCGCAGGCGGTCCGCGAGCTGCGTGTCGGACTCCTCGAGCAGGAATTCGGTCAGCTCGCCGACCGGCGGCGGCTCCGGTCGCGCGAGCTTGTTCGACAGCCGCCAGTAGCGCACGTACGGGTCGAGCACGTGCGGTTCGCGCGCGGCGGCGAGACGTTCGAGTGTCGCGCGGTCGCCGTTGCGCAGCGCTTCGCGGGCGGCGAGTACCCGTTCGTCGCCGACCTGTCCGTGCGCCCCCCCGGCGAGGCTTGCGAGCACCAGCGCAAGTCCCGCCCACAACCTATTGTTCATCCCTTACCATCCTTTTCCTGACCAATTCACCTTAGCACAGTGAGCACTGCCCCCGTCCCTCCCGCCGGCCACGCCGGCGCCGCGCGCCGCAAGCTGCGCGACCGCGCGCTCGCCGAACGCCTCGCGCTGTCGCATGAGCAGCGCGTCGCGCTGACCGGCCGCATCGAGGCGCATCTCGGCGCCCTCGTCACGCGCCTCGCGCCGTCCGTGCTCGCGTTCTGCTGGCCTTATCGGGGAGAGCCGGATCTGCGCGCATGGATGACCCGCTGGCTCGCGCATGGCGATTGCCGCGCGCGGACCGCCGCGCTCCCGGTCGTGCTGGAAAAGGCCGCGCCGATGGTGTTCCGCAAGTGGACGCCGGGGATGGAGTTGTCGTTCGACCGGCACGGCATCCCCCACCCGCCCGAAGGCGATGCGATCGTGCCGGACGTCGTGCTGGTACCGTGCAATGCGTTCGACGCCGATGGCTACCGGCTCGGTTATGGCGGTGGCTATTTCGACCGGACGCTCGCGGGGATCGATCCGGTCGCGGTCGGCGTCGGCTTCGAGTCGGGGCGCATCGACACGGCCCACCCTCAGCCGCACGACCGACCGATGGACTGGATCGTCACCGAGGCGGGCGCCTTTCGCGCCGGTGCCGCGCCGCGCTGAACCGATCCCTCAGCCCAGGAACATCCGGTAGGCGGGGTTCTGCGACTCGTCGGCATATTCATAGCCGAGACGGTCGAGGAAGGCCTGGAACGCGGCCTTGTCGTCCGGCGGCACCTGCATGCCGACGAGCACGCGACCGAAGTCGGACCCGTGGTTGCGGTAGTGGAACAGGCTGATGTTCCAGTCCGAATGCAGGTTCATCAGGAAATTCATCAGCGCGCCGGGCCGTTCGGGGAATACGAAGCGATACACCAGCTCGTGGGCGACGTGCGGCGCGCGGCCGCCGACCATGTAGCGGATATGGCTCTTCGCCATCTCGTCGTCGGTGAGGTCCACGGCCGGCAGCTCGTGGCGCTCGAGCATCTCGATCAGCCGCGTCGCCTCGGCGCGGTTATGCACCGAGACGCCGACGAAGATGTGCGCCTGCTGCGGATCGGCATAGCGGTAGTTGAATTCGGTGATCAATCGGTTGCCGACCAAGCCGCAGAACTTGCGGAACGAGCCGGGACGCTCGGGAATCGTCACCGCGAATACCGCCTCGCGCTGTTCGCCGAGCTCCGCGCGCTCGGCGACGAAGCGCAGGCGGTCGAAATTCATGTTCGCGCCGGACGCGACCGCGACGAGGTTCTTGCCGTGCAGGTTGTGGCGCTTCGCGTATTCCTTCGCGCCGGCGATCGCGAGTGCGCCGGACGGCTCGAGGATCGAGCGCGTATCCTCGAACACGTCCTTCAACGCGGCGCAGATCGCGTCGTTGTCGACGAGGATCATCTCGTCGACGTACTGGCGGCACAGGCGGAAGGTCTCTTCCCCGACCTGCTTCACCGCGGTGCCGTCGGCGAAGATGCCGACCTGCTCGAGCGTCACGCGCTCGCCGGTCGCGAGCGAGCGGGTCATCGCATCGGCGTCCACGGTTTCGACGCCGATGATCTTCGTTTCGGGGCGCAGGCGCTTGACGTAGGCCGCCACGCCGGCGATCAGCCCGCCGCCGCCGACCGCGCAGAAGATCGCGTGGATCGGGTCCGAGTGCGCGCGCAGGATCTCCATCCCGATCGTGCCCTGGCCGGCGATGACGTACGGGTCGTCGTAGGGATGGACGAAGGTCAGGTTTTCGGCCTGTTCGAGTTCGAGCGAATGCGCGTAGGCGTCGGAATACGAATCGCCGGCGAGCACGACTTCGCCGCCGCGCGCTTTCACGGCGTCGATCTTGATCTGGGGCGTCGAGGTCGGCATCACGATGACCGCGCGCGCGCCGAGCTTTTGCGCCGACAGCGCGACGCCTTGCGCGTGGTTGCCGGCCGACGCGCAGATGACGCCGCGCTTCAACGCCTGCGGGGACAGGTGCGCCATCTTGTTGTAGGCGCCACGGAGCTTGAAGCTGAACACCGGCTGCATGTCCTCGCGCTTGAGGAACACGCGGTTGTGGATGCGGGCGGAAAGGTTCGACGCGAGATCGAGCGGAGTCTCTTCGGCGACGTCGTAGACGCGGGCGTTGAGGACCCTTTCCAGGTAGTCCGGAGTTGCGGCGTTCATGAGGGGTGCCAGGGCCAAAGAAACCGAGCGTAGCAGCCGGTGCCGCACCGCCGCAAGCGCAGGGCCGGGGCGAGGCCAGGGTCAGTGCATATCGAAGTCGCCGGTGAGCATCCGCTGCTGCCGGTCGATGAACTCCTGGGTCGAGTCGATGCCGCGCAGTTGCAGGATCGTCGAGCGCACCGCAGCCTCGAGCAGCACCGCGATGTTGCGGCCGGCGGCGACGGGCAGGATCGCGCGGATGATCGGCACGCCGAGCACGGTCTGGGTTTCGCGGTGCATCGGCAGCCGCGACGGGTCGGACTGGCCGGGCAGGCGGCGTTCGAGATGGACGACGAGGCGCAGCCGCATCTTCCGGCGGCACGCGGTCTCGCCGAAGATCGTGCGGATGTTGAGGATGCCGAGGCCGCGCACTTCGATGAAGTCCTTCAGCATCTCGGGGCAGCGGCCTTCGAGCACGTGCGGCGCGATGCGCGAGAACTCGACGATGTCGTCGGCGACGAGGCCGTGGCCGCGCGAGATCAGTTCGAGCGCGAGCTCGGACTTGCCGGCGCCGGAGCTGCCGGTGATGAACACGCCGATGCCGAGGACGTCCATGAACACGCCGTGCAGCGAGATCTTCTCGGCCAGTTCGCGCGACAGGAAGAGCCGCAGCTGGTCGATGACGCTCGCCGCCGGCAGTGGGGTGGTGATCAGCGCGACGTCGCTCGCCTCGCATATGCCGTGCAGGATCGGCGGGATCTCGCAGCCGTCGGCGACGATGATCGCCGGAGGGTGCGCGGCAATGATTTCATTGAGGTGGTGCGCGACCTTCTCGTGCGACTGGCGCTGCGCCCACGCGAGCTCGGCGGCGCCGAGGATCTGCAGCCGGGCGGGATGGATCAGGTTCAGGTGGCCGACGAGATCGGCGGGCCAGATGTGGTCTTCGGCGACCGACAGCGTGCGGTCGAGGGCGCCGAAAACGTGGGTCAGCGCGAGCCGCTCGCGCTGCGCCTCATACAGCCGCGCGACGCTGGTCTGTCGCATGGGGTCCCCACGATACGAACAGCGAATGAATCGTCGCGGCGTCGGGCGCATTCAGCAGTTGCTCGCGGAACTCGCGGTCGCTGAACATCTGCGCGAGCTCGGACAGCAGCTGCAGGTGGTGCTCGGTGGCCTGCTCGGGAACGAGCAGCACGAACAGGATGCTGACCGGGCGCCCGTCGGGCGCATCGAACTGGACCGGGGTCGCCAACCGCAGGAACGCGCCGGCCGCTTCCTTCAGGCCCTTGATGCGGCCGTGCGGGATCGCGACCCCCTGTCCGAGCCCGGTCGAACCGAGGCGCTCGCGCGAGAACAGGCTGTCGAAGACGACGCTGCGCGCGATGCCCTGATGATTCTCGAACAGCAAGCCCGCTTGTTCGAAGACGCGCTTCTTGCTGCTCGCGTCTAGATCGATGACCACATTCGAAGGTGGCAGGAGTTCGGCTATGAGGCTCATGCTGCTCGTGACCAGCGCGGTTCCGGACGGGGCCGGAACCGCGCTGGTGCGGGAAAGATCGTCGGTCGTGCTGACGCGGGGGCTGAAACCCGCGGATTATATACACACCCGCGAGGGGGGGAAGGTAAAGATCAAAGTTCGGTGTTCTGATGCTTCAGCGCATCGTGATGGTGATCGAAGGATTTCTCCTTGTGCTTCACCACCTGACGGTCGAGCTTGTCGGCCATCGCGTCGACCGCCGCGTACATGTCGCCGTCTTCGCTTTCGACATAGATGTCCTTGCCGCGCACGTGCAGAGTCACTTCGGCCTTCTGCCTGAGCTTTTCCACCGAGAGAATCACGCTCACGCTCGTCACGTTGTCGAAGTGGCGGATCACGCGGTCGAGCTTGTTCGTGACATATTCGCGGATCGCGGGCGTGACTTCGACGTGATGTCCGGTGATATTGAGATTCATGATGTTTCCTCTTGTTAATCGTCTTGCGTTAAATCGTCTTGCGCAGGCTGACCGGGGGAATATTGAGCGATTCGCGGTACTTGGCGATCGTGCGTCGCGCGACGACGATACCCTGCTGCCCCAGCAATTCGGCGATCTTCGCGTCGGACAGCGGCTTCTTCCTGTCCTCGGCGTCGATCAGTTGGCGGATCAGCGCGCGGATCGCGGTGGAGGACGCGGCCCCGCCGGTATCGGTGGCGACGTGGCTGCCGAAGAAATACTTGAGTTCGAACACGCCGCGTGGCGTCGCCATGAACTTCTGCGTCGTGACCCGGGACACCGTCGATTCGTGGAGTTCCAGCTGGTCCGCGATCTCCCTCAGCGTGAGTGGGCGCATCGCCACCTCGCCATAATCGAAGAACTGCCGTTGCTGGTCAACGATGGCCTGGGAGACGCGCAGGATGGTGTCGAAACGCTGCTGCACGTTCTTGATCAGCCACCGCGCTTCCTGCAGCTGGCTCGTCAGCGCACCGCCCGAGCCGCGGTTCTGCTGCAGGATGCTCGCATACAGCGAGTTGATCCGCAGCTTCGGCATCGCTTCGGGGTTGAGCGTCACCACCCAGCGTCCGCGCTGCTTGCGCACGACGACGTCGGGCATGATGTAGCGCATTTCCTGCGCCGAATGCTGCGAGCCGGGATGCGGATCGAGGCTGCAGATCAGCATGTGCGCGGCGCGCAGCGCGTCGTCGTCGCAATCGAGCAGACGCTTGAGGCGGACGAAGTTGCGCTCGGCGAGGAGTTCGAGGTGCTGATCGACGACCTTGAGGGCGAGGTCCCGCACCGGCGACGACGGTATCGCGCGCAACTGCAGGCTCAGGCACTCCTGCGGATCACGCGCCCCGACGCCGGCCGGGTCGAGGTTCTGAACGTGATGCAACGCGATCGACAAGTCGTCGAGGTCGAATTCGAGTTCCGGCGGCAGCAGCGGCAGCAGGTCGTCGAGCGTCTGGTTGAGATAGCCGTCGTCATCGAGCGCCTCGATGATGAAGCGCACGAGGGCGCGGTCGCGGTCGGACAGCGGCGACAGGCTGACCTGCTGGTCGAGATGGTCGCGCAACGAAGTCTCGGCGGCCTGGAACTCCTGGAAATCGGTGTCGTCCTCGTCGTCGCGATTCGATGACGACCCGCTCGCGCTCGACCACTCGCCGGCTTCGTCGAAGCTGGCGGATTCGCTCTCGTTGTGCCGTTCCTCTTGCGACGCGGGAGCTTCGGGTTCGCTCGCCGTCGAGGTGGACGATGGTGCGGGGGCGAAATCGCCGGCGTCGCCTTCCTCGCGCTCGAGCATCGGGTTTTCAAGCAGGAAACGCTCGAGTTCCTGGTTCAGCTCAAGCGTCGATAGCTGCAGCAGTTTGATCGACTGTTGCAGTTGCGGCGTCAGCGTCAGGTGCTGCGAGAGTTTGAGCTGTAGGGTCGGCTTCATGATGCGGTCGGCGGAGTCGGGCTCAAAGTCGGAAATGTTCGCCGAGATAGACTTGGCGCACCTGCTCGTTGCCGACGATCTCGTCGGGCTGGCCGCGCGCGAGGACGCGCCCTTCGCTGATGATATACGCGCGGTCGCAGATGCCGAGGGTTTCCCGCACATTGTGATCGGTGATCAGCACACCGATGCCGCGATCCTTCAGGAAGCGGATGATTTTCTGGATGTCGAGCACCGCGATCGGGTCGACGCCGGCGAACGGCTCGTCGAGCAGGATCAGGCGCGGATCGGTCGCGAGCGCGCGCGCGATCTCGCAGCGCCGGCGCTCGCCGCCGGACAGCGAAATTGCGGCATTGGCGCGCAGGTGCGTGATGCCCAGCTCCTCGAGCAGCTCCTGCAGTCGCTGGTCGATCTCTTCGTCGGAAAGATCCTGCAACTCGAGTACCGCGCGGATGTTCTCCTCGACCGTGAGCTTGCGGAACACGCTCATTTCCTGCGGCAGATACGACAGTCCGCGGCGCGCGCGGGCGTGGATCGGCAGGTGCGTGAGTTGGGCGCCGTCGAGTGTGATCTCGCCGCCATCGGCGCGCACGAGCCCGACGATCATGTAGAAACAGGTCGTCTTGCCGGCACCGTTCGGCCCGAGCAGGCCGACGACTTCGCCGCTGCCGACTTCGAAACCGACGTCGTGGACGACCGTGCGCGTCTTGTAGCGCTTTTTCAGACCGTCGACCTTAAGCAGACTCATCGGGCGTCTCTTTCAATAACTTCCGGATCACGTCGCCGGCGAAGCCGCGACTCTGTAGAAAACGCGCCTGCCTCGCCCACTCCCGCACGTCCGCGGGCGTGCTCCGGAACTTCGCTCTCCAGACGGCGCGCGCGCGGTCGAAATCGTCGTCGCCACATTCGGCGTCGATCACGTCGTCGACGGTCTCGGGCGCGACGCCGCGCCGGGCGAGGTCGTGGCGCAGCCGCGAGGTGCCAAAACGTGCCGCCTTGCCGCGCACCCAGGCTTCGGCAAAGCGGCGGTCGCTGAGCAGGCCCAGTTCGGACATGCGGTTCAGGACGTCCTCGATTTCATCGGGCGTGCCGTGGGAAGCCAGCTTGCGGGCGAGCTCGGCCCGGGAATGATCGCGGCGGGCGAGACATCGCACCGCGCGTTCCCGCAGGCTGGTTTCCGGCATCTCGGAAGATCAGGCCGCCGCAGCCGGTTGCGCCGGCTCCGTCGGCATCTCCTTCAGGCCGACGGCGACGCGCACCTTGTTCTCGATCTCGCGCGCGAGGGCAGGGTTCGCGCGCAGGAACTCGCGCGAGTTGTCCTTGCCCTGGCCGATCTTCTCCCCGTTGTAGGCGTACCACGCGCCGGACTTGTCGACGATCTTGTGCTGCACGCCGAGGTCGATGATCTCGCCTTCGCGCGAGATGCCTTCGCCGTAGAGGATGTCGAAGTGTGCTTCCCGGAACGGCGGAGCGACCTTGTTCTTGACGACCTTGCAGCGCGTCTCCGAACCGACGACCTCGTCGGCCTTCTTGATCGCGCCGGTGCGGCGGATGTCGAGACGGACCGAGGCGTAGAACTTCAGCGCGTTGCCGC
The DNA here is from genome assembly GCF_036675785.1 of Aromatoleum sp. Classification (NCBI taxonomy): domain Bacteria; kingdom Pseudomonadati; phylum Pseudomonadota; class Betaproteobacteria; order Rhodocyclales; family Rhodocyclaceae; genus Aromatoleum; species Aromatoleum sp. The sequence continues at coordinate 73,559 of NZ_JAKFEF010000010.1, read as the reverse complement.
CGGTCGTCGTCTCCGGATTGCCGAACATCACGCCGATCTTCATGCGGATTTGGTTGATGAAGATCACGAGCGTGTTCGTGCGCTTGATGTTCGCAGTCAGCTTGCGGAGCGCCTGGCTCATCAGCCGCGCCTGCAGGCCGGGCAGCTGGTCGCCCATTTCGCCTTCGATTTCGGCCTTCGGCGTCAGCGCCGCGACCGAGTCGACGACGACGATGTCGACGCCGCCGGAACGCACCAGCATGTCGGCGATCTCGAGCGCCTGCTCGCCGGTATCCGGCTGCGAGATCAGCAGATCCTGGATGTTCACGCCGAGCTTCTCGGCGTAGCCGACGTCGAGCGCGTGCTCCGCGTCGATGAAGGCCGCGGTGCCGCCGAGCTTCTGCATTTCGGCGATGACCTGCAGCGTCAGCGTCGTCTTGCCCGACGATTCCGGTCCGTAGATCTCGACGACGCGCCCGCGCGGCAGGCCGCCGAGGCCGAGCGCGATGTCGAGTCCGAGCGACCCCGTGGACACCGTCTGGATGTCCTTTTCGACGTTGCCGTCGCCCATCCGCATGATCGAACCCTTGCCGAACTGCTTCTCGATCTGCGAGAGCGCGGCGGCGAGGGCCTTCGCCTTGTTGTCGTCCATGTCCTGTCCTTTCAAAACTTTCGCGAATTATGGCACAGCGCTTGCTGCGGCGCAGAACGGCGCTCAGCGCGCCAAGGGTAATTCATTTGTCATCATATGGCGCAGTGCGAAGAGGACCGCCTGGCGCCGCACCGACTCGCGATCGCCGCCGAACCGGCGCGTCTCGCAGTGGATCGCTGCGTCGCGCCGCCCCCAGCCGAAGCACACGAGGCCGACCGGCTTCGCCGCGCTGCCGCCGCCCGGTCCGGCGACGCCCGAGACCGCGAGCGCGATGTCGGCGCGGCTGCGCGCGAGGCAGCCCGCGACCATCTCGCGCACCGTGTCCTCGCTGACCGCGCCGGCCTGCGCGAGCGTCTGGCCGGACACCGCCAGCAGGTCCTGCTTCGCGTCGTTCGAATAGGTGACGAAGCCGCAGTCGAACCATTCGGAGCTGCCCGCGGTCGCGGTGACGACTTCCGCGATCCAGCCGCCGGTGCACGACTCGGCGCATGCGAGTTTCCAGCCGGCGCGGGAGAGCCAGCTTCCGACTTCGGCGGACAAGGTGGCGAGTTCGGCGTCCATCCAGTCACCCCAGGAAATGTTTCAGCACGGCGAGCGCGAGAATCGCGTAGCCGGCGGCGATGAGGTCGTCGAGCATCACGCCGAACCCGCCCTTCACATGACTGTCCGCGAGGCGGATCGGCTGTGGCTTGACGATGTCGAAGAAGCGGAACAGCACGAAGGCGACCGCTTGCCACGCGAGCCCGGCCGGAGTGAAGAATAGTACCAGCCAGAACGCAACGATCTCGTCCCAGACGATCCCGCCGTGGTCCGACACGCCGAGCGCGCGTCCGGTTCGATCCGTCGCAATCACGCCGGCGACGAAGAAGCTGACGAGCAGCGCGAGGAACACGGGATCCGAGACCGGCGTCCGCAGCAGCGGGTAGAACAGCCAAGCGACCAGCGTGCCGCAAGTCCCGGGCCCGCGTGGCGACAGGCCGGCGCCGAAGCCGAGCGAGATGAAATGGGCGGGATGGCTCAGCAGCAGGCGCAGAGTGGGGCGCGTCATCAAGGAGGCGGGCATCGCGGGGGGCGGCAGCGGACGTTTCGGGGAGGCGTCAGGCGAAATGGTCGTAGCCGCGGCCCCCGGGCGGGCGCAGCGTCCCGTCCGCTTCGCGGATCACCACCTGGCCGGCATCGGGCGTGACCGTGCCGATGCGGTTCAGCGGCAGGTCCAGCCGGCCAGCTAGCGCGGCGAGCGCCGGGCGCTCGGACGGGGGAGCGCTGAACAGCAGTTCGTAGTCATCGCCGCCGGCGAGCAGGCAGCGGCGTGCGAGACCCGGCTCGGCACCGGTCGCCAGCAGCGCTGCGAGCGGCAACGCGGAGGCGTCGAGGAGCGCGCCGACGCCGGAGCCTTCAAGGATATGCCCGAGGTCACCGACGAGGCCGTCCGAGACGTCGAGCATCGCAGTCGCGATGCCGCGCAGCGCGAGGCCGGCGTCGACGCGCGGTTGCGGGCGCACCAGCGCGTCGAGGCAGTGCGTCGCGCCGTCGGTATCGAGCACGACGTCGCCGCGCAGGTGCGCGAGGCCGAGCGCGGCGCGGCCCGGATGGCCGGTCACCCACAGGTCCTCGCCGGCACGAGCACCGCTGCGCGTCACCGCCTGGCCGGTCGGCACTTCGCCGATCGCCGTGACGCACAGGTTCAGCGGGCCGCGCGTCGTGTCGCCGCCGACGAGGTCGACGCCGAAACGCGCGGCGCACGCGAACAGCCCGCGCGCAAAGGGGGCGATCCACGCTTCGTCGGCGGCCGGCAGCGCGAGGGCGAGCAGCGCCCAGCGCGGCTCGGCGCCCATCGCGGCGAGGTCGGAGATGTTCACTGCGAGCGTCTTCCAGCCGAGCGCTTCCGGATCGGTGTCGGCGAAGAAGTGCGTGCCGGCGACCAGCATGTCGGTGGATACGGCAAGCCGCATTCCGGGGCGCGGTGCGATCAGTGCCGCATCGTCGCCGACAGCGAGTTCGGAGTGCCCGGCAGGGCGCGTGAAATGGCGGCGAATCAGGTCGAATTCGGAAGGCATCGCGGTCGGGCGGCAGCGGATGGGCTGGCGGGTGGTCCGGCGAAAAGCTTAACAGACCCGACCGCCCCGACCTATTTCCGCGACGCCGACCGCGAACGGGAGCGCGTGCGGCGCCCGGGCTAGCGCAGCACCGGGCGATCTCCCCGATTTACTGGCACAACCCCAGGAGCTGTTCCTGCTGGCTGCAGCCGCGGCTTTTCGTCGCCGTTGACGCCGACTTCGCGGTCGTGCAGCTGCGCAGTTGCTGCTCCATCGGCGAAAAGTAGGCCCAGCCCTTGCCGAGCGGCGGCAGCGCGAGTTCGACTTCGCCCCACTTCGGATGCCCTTCGGCCTGCAATTTCGGAAAGTTCTCGCACAGCGATGTCGCGAATCTCGCCAGGTAGCGGATCGTCTCCGGGCGATTGTAGTTGTATGTGACGAGGAAAGCCTTGACGGCGATTCCCGGAATGTCGTCGGTCAACAGGTTGGGGTAGTTTTCGGCACGCACTGTCGCCGGAAAGTACGTGCGCAGCGCGGCGCGGCTCGTCTCGTGATCGCGATCGAGCTTGAGCAGCTTGATGTACTGACGCACCTCGGGCTTCATCTCGACGAGCAGTTTCGCCGGCTGGCCGGCGACGACGACGACGACGTCGAGGGATTTTTCGGTCAGCAGCTTGACGAGCGCATCTTCATTGGAAAGAAAGCTCGCGTTGTTTTCCGGGATCGCCGACCCGAACATCTGCCGGTAGAGGGTTGTCGCGGACAGCGCGGTGCCGCTGCCGATCGGGCCGACGTTGATCTTTGCGTCCTTGATCTGGTGGACGAATTCGAGCGGCGCGTTCGCCCGCACGATGAAGTAAATCTCCTCGTTGTACAGCGGCATGATCACGCGCAGCGGGCGCAGGACGCGCGCGGCTTCGGCGTTGCCCTCGTTCGCCTGGTCGAGGAACGCCTGGTAGACGTCCGACTGGACCATCGCGAACTTCACGCCGGGCTCGTAGCGCAGTCGCCGCACGTTTTCGGCGGACCCGGCCGACGGTAGGACTTCGAGCGCGATGTCCGCGCCGGGCGCGACGAACTTCGCGATGTCGCGGCCGATCTGGATGTATGTGCCGCGCTCCGAAGCGGTCACGATCTTGAACTCCGCCGCGGCGAACGCGACGGCGCCGTGAAGCGCGAGCGCGATGAACGCCAACAGGCCGGCTGTCCGGTGTCCCATGATGTTGCCTCCCCTCGGTATTGTTGGAATTCTCAGTTGCACAGCCCGAGCGCCGCGACCTCCGGCGTGCAGGGATAGGCGCCCGGCGGCGCCCCGCTTCCGTCCATCCCGGTGGCGCTCGATGCGTCCGCAGCCGCGGCCGGCTGCGTCGCGTCGACCGGCAGCGGCGGATCGTCGGCTGCGATGGGCTGCGCAATGGCGGGTACCGGTTGCGTCCCCCCCTCCGCCGCGAGGATCGCGGCGGAGGGGGGGACGGCCCCGAGCGTCGCGTCGATCGTCCCGGGAGACGAACGGCCGGTGTGAGCCCGTGCCGCGTCGCCGCCACCACCTTCTTCGGACGGGGCATAGGTGCGGTAGAGAAACACCGCGACGGCCGCGATCACCACGAAGAGGAGCGCGCTTGCGGCGCCACCTTTCCGCTTCTGCGCGGGACGGACCGGCGCGGTGCCGCTCGTACGAGGCGACGCGGCTGCGTTTCGGGCCGACGCGGCGACCGTCGAGCCGCCCGGCGTGGCATTCGCGGGGGCGCTCGCGACATGTTCGGCTTCTGGGCGGGCGTTCTCATCGTCGCCGCGACTTGAAAACGATGCGCCGCACTTGTAACAGGCGACGGCGGACACGTTGTCGATCGCCCCGCAGCGCCGGCAAAGCTGCAGATGCATGGACGAGCCGCAGGCGTTGCAGAATCTGGCGTCTTCCGGATTCTGGTGACTGCAGAACGAGCAAGGGCGCGTGTCCATGGGGCACAGAGTAGGGAAGAATTCCGTTTCCCTTCAAGGACCGATTACAACCCGATACTCATTGCCTCCGTTCCTCGCCGGGCCGGCCGGCGGGGAGCCTGTCGTGCCGAGGATCGCGGCCGCCCGGTCTGCTGCGACCGGGCGGCGCTGCGCTTATTCGAGACTCGCCAGGTACGCGACAATCGGTTCGATGTCCGGTTCGCCGAGCCGCGCGATCGCAGCGCTCATTTCGGTGGAATTCCGTATGCCGGATTTGTCGAGATAGCGCTTGAGGCTGAGCCGCAGGTACTGCGGCTGCTGGCCGGCGAGGCGCGGGAAGGTCTCGGAGCCATGTGCGTCCGCCTGATGGCAGGCACCGCAGAAGCGCCTGTAGTGCTCGGCGCCTTCGCGAGCGTGCGGACCGGCGTTCGCGACCGACGGACGCGCCGGCGCGTTCGCGTAGTACAGCGCGATCGCTGCCTTGTCGCGCTCGCCGAGAACCTTCATCAGTCCTTCCATGAATTCATTGCGGCGCTTGCCGGCGAGGAAGGCGTCGATCTGCGCGAGGATGTAGGCGGGATTCTGGCCGGCGAGGTTCGGGACTTCGGGGAAGCGGCTGGTGCCGGTCTCGCCGTGGCAGTTCGCGCAGAAGAAGGAGGCGCTGCGGCCTTCGCGGACGAGGCTGTCGCGCAGTTTGCCGTCGGTGGCCGCCTGTTGCAGATGCTCGCGCGCCGTCCTGGCGTGGGCCGACGGGCCGTGGCAAAGAAGGCTCGCCAGAATAGCGACGAGGGCCAGGCGGCCGGTCGAACCCATGGAACATCTCCCGCGGTGAAGCGCGCCGCGCCCGGAATACGGCGCGGCGGTATATGTGCGCGGCATTCTAGCAACGAAAGCGGGTCGATGCCGAAGGCTTAGACGAAAACGGGTTCGGGGTCGAGATGCACGCCGAAGCGGCTCGCGACGTCGCGCTGGATCGCGGCCGCTGTCCGTCGGACGTCCGCGCCGGTCGCGCCGCCCCGGTTGACGAGTACCAGCGCCTGCCGCTCGTAGGCGCCGACCGGGCCGAGGCTTCGTCCCTTCCAGCCGGCGCGGTCGATGAGCCAGCCCGCGGCGAGCTTGATGTTGCCGTCGGGCTGTGGATAGTGGGGCAGATCGCGGTGTTCCACCGCGAGCCGGACGAATGCGGCGTGGTCGATGATCGGGTTCTTGAAGAAGCTGCCGGCGTTGCCGATCGCTGCAGGGTCGGGGAGCTTGCGCCGGCGGATCGCGATGACCGCGTCGGAGATGTCGCGCGGCGTCGCCGCGGCGATGCCCTGTGCATCGAGTTCCGCCGCGACGTCCGCGTAGCGCGCCACCGGCTGCCAGTGTTTCGGCAGGCGGAAGGTCACCGACGTGATCAGGGCGGCGTCCGCCAGCTCGTGTTTGAACACGCTGTCGCGGTAACCGAAACGACAGTCCGACCGGGTCAGCTCCAGCGCGGGGCCCGCTTCGAACGGCATCGCGGTCAGCGCGTGAAAGCGGTCGGCGACTTCGAGGCCGTAGGCGCCGATGTTCTGGATCGGTGCCGCGCCGACCGTGCCCGGGATCAGCGACAGGTTCTCCAGCCCGGGCCAGCCCCGATCGAGCGTCCATCGCACGAAATCGTGCCAGTTCTCGCCGGCGCCCGCTTCGACATACCACGCGTCCGCATCCTCGGCGACGAGACGGCGCCCCGCGATCGCGACTCTGAGCACGAGGCCGTCGAAATCGCCGGTCAGGATCACGTTGCTGCCGCCGCCGAGCACCAGCCGCGCGGTCGCGCCCCAGTCCGGGAGGGCGGCGAGCGCGGCGAGTTGCGCTGCGTCCGTGATCGACGCCGCCCGGCGGGCGCGCGCCGGCAGGCCGAACGTGTTCAGCGGCTGCAGGTCGACGTCGCGTTCGATCAGCGGCAGCGCCGGCGGGAGACCGCCCGGCGGCATCTCCCTAGCGGGCATCGGCGACCGCCTTGTTCTGTTCGATCGGGAAGATGCGGTCGTACGCGAGATTGAACGCGAACGCATACAGCACGTACGCGCTTGCGAGCCCGAGGTCGGCGAGCAGCGCCTCGAGCCAGCCCATGGCGGTCCACGCCATGATCACCGGGAGGCTCATCAGCAGGAGCCCGCCTTCGAAGCCGATCGCATGCAGCGCGCGCAGCCGGAACGGGCGGTGATCGGCAGGACGGCCGGTCAAACGTCCTTCGACCCAGTCGAAGCAGAAGTTGTAGCTGCCGTTCCATACGGCAGCGATCAAGGCGATGAGCGTGAGCAGCCCGATCGAATCGGCGATCGCCACACCGCTCGCCCACGCGAACGGCGGCGTGATCAGCGCGAGTCCGCCGAGCTCGAACAGCGCGATCTGGCGCACTCGGTCGGCGAAAGAGCGAAGTTTCGGGGAGGTCGACGGCAAGGCGATCGGGTCGGGTGCGACGGGCACGCCACGATAGAGCGCGAACGAAGCGAAAGCAACCGCTGCGCGCAGCATCCGGAGGCAGGCGGACGCCTCACGGGCCGTCCCTCCTGCGCCGCGGCATCCGGAAGCAGGGGTTACGGGCGGCCCCGGGACGTTTCGCCGTCCTGTCGCCCGTCTGGGCGCCGCGCTTCCCGTTCCTGCCGGGACTGCTGCGGGTCGAGCCGTTGTTGTTCCCGTCGTAGTTCGCGCTGTTGGCCGATCGCCTGGCGCTGTTCGCGCCGGTCGCGCTCGTGTTCGCGCTGCTGCTCGGCGAAACGCTGTCGATCCTGCACGTCCCGCCGCCGCTGCTGCTCGAACTGCCGTTGCGTGTGGTCCCGGCGTTCCTGCTGCCGACGCAGTTCGTCGGTTCGCTGCTGCAGGTCCTCCCGGCTGCGCGGCTCGATGTGCCGCTGCTCCGGCCGCCGCAAGGCTTCCGCTTCGCGCCGGGATTCGTTCTGCTGCAACTGCAGCTGACGCATGTGCTGCTGGTCCCGTTCCCGTCTTTCCTGCTCGTGCTGCCGCCGCGGGTCGAGGCGCTGTTCGCGTTCCGGTTGCGACTGCCGCGGCGGCGGCTCGAGTCCGTCCTGCTGGGGGGACGCCCGGATGCGTTCGCGGCGCTCGGCGTCCCGCCGCTCGCGGTCGTGGTCGCGCCGATCGTCGCGGCGTTCCATCGGCCGCACGCCGAAGGATTCGGCGCGCGCGGGACGCCTGTCTTCCGCCCCGACGGACGAGCCCACCGCTGGCTCGCGCGTTGTCTCGCGGTCGCGGTTGCGGTCCCGGCGGTCGTCCGCGTCGTCGCGCTCGCGCGGCGATGGGCGCCGGTCCGACCGGGCGTCCTTCTCGTGCGAGCGCTCGCCCCGATCGGGTCCGATTTTGCGGACGGGGTCGATGGGCGGGAGGGGCGTCGCGACGCGGGGAAGCTGCCAGCGACCCTCGTCGAGCCGTTTCGCGTCGCGGAAGACGGGGCGCGAGTCGCGGAGCACGTCGCCGCGCACCAGCGTCACCGCGTCGCGATGGTCGCGGTACGCGTAGCGCGCATGACGGCGGTCGCGCTCGACGTGCGTGATTTCAACAACGTTCGTGACGTGGGTGATGTTGATCCGGCGGACGTAGGACGGGGTGTAGCGGTAGCTCGGGAGGTAGATTTCCCGTGGCGCGAGCGGGAACCAGCCGACGTGCGCGGGCCCCGACGACACGACGACGCCCGGCAGCCCCAGCCATACGACCAGCGCCGGCGCATAGACCGGCCGGGCGACATAGCGCCCCGGCACCCAGGCCCAGCGGTGGCCGAGCAGGACCCAGCGTCCGTAGTGGAACGGCGCGAAGCCCCAGGGCGCGTCGTCGACCCAGGTCCAGCCCCAGGGCGCGACCGAAACCCAGCGGCCCGAACGATACGGCGCCCAGCCGGACGGGACGTCGCGCGGGTACCAGATCTCGCCGTATTCGTCCGACGTCCGCCAGTCGCCGTATTCGTGCAGATCCTCGGCGCCGGTCATTTCGGGCGACACGTGCCGCGGCGCGCCCAGCGCGTCGTCGCGCTCGTCGCGCGCGAGCACCCATTCGGCGAAATCGTCGTCCGCCGGGTCGTCCCAGCGCACGCTCGTGCCGTCGGCGATGTAGACGTGGGCGCGCCGACCCTCGGTGACGATGATGTCGCTGTCGTCGGAGCGGAAATTGAGGTCGCCCCGATAGCTCGTCAGCGAGACCGTCGCTTCGTCGTGATCGACGCGGAATTGCCCGGGGCCGACGGGGATGACGGCGCCGTGTCGCGTCTCGACCTCGATCGCGGCGGCCGGCTCGGCACTGCGGACGCGAACGGCGACGCTCCCTTCGTCGAGCCGTACGCGGATGCGCTCGTCGTCGAGCCTCAGGATGTCGACGGCGGTCCGGTTGCCGAGGCGGAGCGCGGTCGAGCCGATCCGGATTTCCGCCAGCCCGTCCGCGCCGGTTGCGATCTCGTCGCCGGCGGTCAAGGGCCAGTTCAGGCTCGCGTCTTCCCATCGCCGGCTGTCCTCGCGCCGCATCGAGACGTCGCCGTCGAGCAGTGAAAGGCGGCCGACGCGGGACGGCGGATCGGATGACGCGGCCTGCGCGCACGCGAGGACGATCAGCAGCGGCAGGGCCAGCCAGGAGCGAAGGTGCGAAATCATGGGGAATGTCACTCCGGACGACGCGCAGCCGCCGGGCGGACGGTCCGCGCAGAGCTTCGGGCTGCGGGAAAAGCGGATTCCTGTCCGGTTCAACGTTTCGGCGGGGCGAATCGACGACATGCCGATATTGCCTTCGTCCGCGTGCCGGGGGTCGTCCGGGGGGGGGGCAACGGAGTAACAAAATGTCGGAGTTTTTTACAGTAGCGCGGGCATTTTTCCCACACACGGCGCTATGTTCTTGTTGTTGCGGGAGTCTATTGCTGTGGCATGAAAAGTGCTTCGCAGGTGAGCGCTGTGCGCGCCGGACGTCTTCCCGATTAAAAAAAGGTCACGAGATGCCTTACTCGAAGAAATCGTTTCCGTTTGTACTGGCGGCCGCGTTGCTGCCATCCGGCGCTCATGCGCTGGCGCTCGTCGATGTCGAAAATCTTGACAGTTATGCGGGCATCGCGACGGTCACCGTGACGAAGGCCTCGCCCGGGAAGTCGGGGAAGGACGAGGAAGTCGCAAGCTTCAGCATGGCGTGGAACGGCGCGAACCGTCCTTACGCCTACGCGATGTCGGTCGCGCCCGGCCTGTCGCAGTTCATGGTCGATTTCAGATCGCTGTTTCCCGGCCACGGCGCGCCGACATCCTTGGGCTGGAGGCTGTTTTCGCTGGATTCCGAGCAGGCGGAACTGGACTGGATCGACCTCACCATCGGCTCCGCGGCGATCGGCAGCCTCGAGGACGTGCTTGCGCTCGCGCAAGCGGGGGCCGACTTCGCCGCATGGGAGGAGACCGTCAGTCAGACGACCTACAGCGCGATGTACCGGCTGTTCCTCTTCGATGCCGGGTCGGTGTCGGCGCCGGGGGCTGCGGTTCCGGTCGCGGCCGTTCCCGAGCCCGGCCTGCTGGCGCTTCTCGGCATCGGTCTCGGCGGACTCGCGATGATGCGCCGCCGAAAAGCGGCCTGAGCAGCGAGCCGGGTCCGGCTCGCGTGCGTTCGGGCCGGCCTCGCGGCGCGGGCCGCTGGATCAGTGCGCGATGCAGATCTTGCCGAAATGCGCGCCGCCCGCGAGATATTCGAGCGCCGCGTGCAGTTCGTCGAAGGCGAACACGCGGTCGACGAGCGGCCGCATCCGGTGCTGTTCGACCGCCGCGCTCATCGCGAGGAAATCGTCACGGCTTCCGACCGTGATTCCCTGCAGGCGGACATGTCGCGTGACGACGAGGCCGAGCGATGCGCTCAGCGACGAGCCGGCGAGCACGCCGATCAGGCTGAGCGTGCCCCCCGGGCGGATCGCGCGCAGCGACTGCGGCAGCGTGCCCTGGCCGCCGACCTCGACGATGTGATCGATGCCGTCACCGCCGGCGATCTCGCGCGCGCGCCGCCCCCATTCGGGCTCCTCGCGGTAATTGATCGTCTCGTCGGCGCCGAGCCTCTTCGCCCGCGCGAGCTTGTCGTGGCTCGACGACGTGCACACGACGTACGCGCCGAGCATTTTTGCGAACTGCAGCGCGAAGAGCGACACCCCGCCGGTGCCCTGGATTAGCACCTTGTCGCCGGGCGCGAGCCGGCCTTCGGTCACGAGCGCGCGCCACGCCGTGACGGCTGCCGTCGGCAGCGTCGCCGCCTCGGCGTCGTCGAGATGCGTCGGGGCGGGCGCGACGCCGTCCTCGGGAAGGACCATGAATTCCGCCATCGTGCCGTCCCTCTCGCAGCCGAGGCTGCGCGCAAGCCGCGCCGCGTTCGGTTCGCCGCCCATCCAGCTCTGGAAGAACAGCGGGCATACGCGGTCGCCGGGCGCGAACCGGGTGACCCCTTCGCCGACCACGTCGACGACGCCGACCCCATCGCTGAGCATGATCAGCGGCAGCGCCTGCATCCGCGAGCCGTAGCCGTGCTTCGGCACGAGCAGGTCACGGTAGTTCAGCGCCGACGCACGCATCCGCAAGCGCACCTCGCCCGGTCCGGGGTGCGGATCGGGCCGCGTGCCGATCCGCAGGTTTTCGGGCGACCAGTCTTCCTCCACCTGAAATACTTTCATCAGCCTCTCCATCTCTGTCCCGGACAACCGTCCGGCGGGGATATTTGCACGGAATGGCGCGCGGCGCGCGGTTCTTGACGCGACGGCGAGTGCTGCCCCGGACGGAGCCCCTCGGGTTCGTCGGGCATGGAGCTGTCGCGGGCCGGTCGGAACGAGCGTTCGCCGACACGCTCGGGAGGTACGATTTTGCCTGTCCGACTGCCGGGCCCATAGCCCGCGAAGCCGGTACGACCGGTTGCGCTCCCGAGGGGCGGGAGCGGATTTCGACCGGCTCGGCGCGAACGCCCCGGTTTGCGTTTTCCCGGCGCGGGGTCGATAACGATAGCGGGCTTCCGCATGCGCGCTGAGGCGCAGGCGGGGGCGCTTGACGAAAGGCAAGGCGGCCGGCGGCGTGGGCTGATGCAGTGTACGCGCGGTGTACAAACGACAGGAGCGACCATCGGATGACGGTCGGGCGGGGGAAGACGGGATGATGAACGAACGTCGAAGCGCCGGAAGCGACGATCGGGCCGCCACGCCGGCACAGATGCGCTGGCGCCACGTTCACCGACCGCTGCTGCCGAGGGTGGCTGGCGTCGGACACCACCGGCGCTGGAATGCGCGCCGACACGACGCCGTGCAGGACGGCGAAGTCCGCTGGCATTTCGCGCTCCTCGCGTATGCGTGTGTCGTTCTCGCGGTCATCGGCGTCGTCCTGCCGGGGCTGCCGACGACGCCTTTCGTCCTCGCGGCGGCGTGGGCCGCGCGGCGCGGCTGTCCTTCGCTCGACCGCTGGCTGCGCACCCACCGCCGTCTCGGCCCGCTGCTACATCACTGGGAGACACGGCGCGAAGTGCCGCCGCGCGCGAAGCTCGCGATGGTCGTGTTGCTGGCGCTGAGCTGGGGGGTGCTCGCGGCCGGGAGCGATGGGCCGCTCGTCCCGGCGACGGCCGCGGTCGGGTTCGTCGCGGTCGCGGTGTTCGTTACAACGCGTCGGAGTCCGGCGGTGGAGCGGGACTCATCGACGGGGCCGTCTCCTGCAACGGTCCCGTCTCGTCCGGCGGCGCCGCCTCTTCCCGCGGAGCCGCTTGCGATGCCTGCGTCGCTGGCGGAGCGGGGGGCGGGGGCGCCGCGAGATACGGCATGAGGATCGGGGTCATCGACTTCAGGATTTGAACCGGCAGGCCCGACGTGAAGCGGAAGGACGCCGCTTCGCGCCCGATGACGTAGGCGGTCAGCGTGCCGAAATGGCGGGGGCCGAGGTAGAACACGAAGGTCGCGGTGCGGTTCAGCGCGACGCCCCGCGTGCCCGAAACGACAATGCGGTTGTCGCCGGTGCCGGTCTTGCCCCCGACCTTGACCGGCGTGCCGTCGGGCAGCGCGAAGGCGCCGGCGAGACGGCGCGCGGTGCCGCCTTCGACGACTTCCGACAGCGCGCCGCGCAGCGCCGCCGCGACTTCCGGCGCCATTACCCGTTCGCCGGCGTCCGGCCGACGCGCGACGACCGTCTCGTACGGCGTCCCGGCGGCGAAGTGCAGCCGCTCGATGCGCGCGCTGCGCAGGCGAATCCCGTCATTGACGACGATCCCCATCAGTTCGGCGAGCGCGGCGGGGCGATCGCCGGCGCTGCCGAGCGCGGTCGCGAGCGACGGCACGAGGTGGTTGAACGGATACCCGAGGCGCGCCCAGCGGCGGTGGATCTCGAGGAAGGCTTCGACTTCGAGCATCGTGTAGATGCGTGAATCCTGCGCGCTCTTGAAGCGCGTCCGGAACAGCCAGCGATAGACGGCCTGGCGTTCGTCCTCGCTCGCCTCGACGGCGTCGCCGTAGCTCGCGCCGGAATTCGCCATTAGGTAGCCGGCGAGCCAGAGTTCGAGGGGATGGACGCGCGCGATGTAACCCTGGTCCGGCAGGTCGAAACTGCCGGGCGCGTAGCGCTTGTGGAGCGCGGCAAGGCGCGCGTCGCTCAGATTGGCGCCGGGCAGGCGCCCGCGGACGAACTCGTTGAACGCCGCCGCGGGCGCTTCGGGGTTCAGGTAGCGGTAGGCGGCGGCGAAGCGGTCGGCGGTCGGGCGCAGGCCGTCGAGCAGCGTCGCCTGGATTTCCTCCGGCGCCTGGCCTTGGTACTTGCGCCAGAAGCGGCGCAGGAAGACCTGGCCTTCCCGGTCGGCGAAGCGCGACAGGTACTCGTCGCGGCGCGGGTCGCTGTCGTCTTCGAGCAGCTTCGCGGTGCTGCCCGGGACCTGGTACATCGTGTGGCGCACGAGTTCGCGCAGCAGGCGCACGAACGGGAGGTTGATCGATTCCTGCAGGGCTTCGCGGATGGTCGGCATCCGCCCGTCGTCTTCCTTGCGGAAGTTGTTGAACGTATGTAGGCCGCCGCCGGTGAAGAAGGCTTCCCCCGGGCTCGCCGAGAACCGCCGTTCGAGCGCGGCTTCGAGCATTGTCGGCAGGTTGCGGTCGTTTGTCGCGATCAGGTAGTCGAGCGCCCACCTCGTCAGCCGGTCGTGTCGGTCGACCGCCGTCTTGCGCAGCGCCTCGACGGACTCTCCCGAATACTTGCGGTGCAGTTCGGCGACGAGTTCGAGGTAGGTCGCGAGCACGCGCAGCTTTGCGGTCGAGCCGAGTTCGAGCTTGCTGCCTTCGTTGATGTCGAGCGGCTGATCGGTGGTGTCGGTCTGCACGCGCACGCGATTGCCGTCGAGCGTGCGCTCGAACAGAGTGAAGCTGTAATGCACGTCCTTCAGTTGCCCGGGCGTCAGCAGGCGTTCGCCGATGATGCCGGTCTGGCGCGCGAAGTCGGTGTCGGCGAGCCGCCCGAGATGCTCGCTGACCGTCTGCTGCAGCCGCTGATCGAGCGTCGCCGCGACGTCGACGTCGAGGCGGTCGAGGTCGTACAACGAGATGCCGAGCATCCCGGCGAGCCGCGTGCGCACGAGCGTCGAACCCTTGTCGGCGTCGACCGGCACGCGCGGCGGGTTCGCGACGGGGTCGCGGAACGCGAGTCGCTGAGCGAGCGCGGCGTCGCGCAAGCCGGGGCCGATGATCTTCGCTTCGGCGAGGATGCGCAGGTGGGCATCGGTGAGGTTCGCGAGGTCGTCGCGACCGCGCCCGAGGTAATGCGACGGACGCCGGTGGGCAATCATCAGCCCGAGGACCTGCCGCAGCGCGAGGCCCTGCGCCGCGAGCACGTCGCCCTCGCCTTCGGCGGCCGAAAGCAGATCGTTGGTATGCGCGAAGTCGGCGCCGAACCACACCCACAGGCCGTCGCCGAGCCCATGCACCTCACCGTAGACCGGGGCGGCCGACAGCGGCACGGTGTTGAGGTAGTCGAGCACGAGGTCGCGGCGCGCCGGCAGCGTGTCGCGTCCTCCGCGATAGGCCCGCACGCTCGCCGACACCATCTGGCGCAGCTTTTCCTGCGCGGAATGGGTGACGCCGTCCGGGGAATGGCGGAATTTCTCGATCTGCGTCGCGAGCGTGCTGCCGCCGGGAGTGTTCAGATCCTCGTCGACGATTTTCGCGAGTTGCGCGAGCGCAGCACGGCCGAAGCGCGCCCAATCCACCGCGGGATTCAGGTACGGGCGTTCCGCGTCGAGCAAGTCGCGGTTTTCGATGAACAGCAGGCTCTGCACGACGCGCGTCGGGATCTGCTCGAACGATGCGTAGCTGTGGATCGGGTACGACGCGCTGTACACCGGCTCGCCGTAGGCGCCTTCGACATCGAGGCCCGCGCGCGTCTTTTCGCGATACGGCGGGAAATACCCGCGCGCGGTGAAATCCAGCAGCGCGGGAGAGAATCGCGCCTGGCTGTCGACGGCGAGGCCGCGGGCCTGCAGTCGCTGGATGAAGCTCGGCAGCAGCGCGTAGCCGAGCCGGACGTCGAACGGGCCGTGGGTCGGGAAGCGGATCGCGTCGCTCGGGCCCGGCTCGAGCCGAAAGCGGAGGTCTTCGGCATAGCGCGAGATTTCTTGGGACTGGAACCAGGAGGTGCGCATCTCGAACATCGCGAGGGCCACGGCCGTGATGATCGCGAGCAGCAGCAGGACGAGGACGAGACGTTTGAAAATTCTCCACCACCGGTGTGGTGACGGGTTCTTCGCAGTGTTGCCGGACACGTTTCCGCCCGAGTTATCCAATGGCGGCATTATCCCGAGTTCTGGCGCCGGGCGGGACCCGTCCGGCGCCAAAAAAACAACACTTTGGCGCGCTGTCGACAACGGAGGGAAGGAAGGCATCGCGCGCCGAACCGGAGAGGGGTGGAAGCTAGATCCGGATCCCCGAGCGTTTGATCAGCACCGCCAGCTCGCCGACGATTCCGCGGCGGAACGCGAGCACGCAGATCACGAAAATGACGCCGGTCAGCACGCCGACCCACTGTCCGAGCTGCGCGCCGAAGTTCTGGAGGCCGACGACGACAGTCGCGCCGACGACCGGGCCGAACACCGTTCCCATGCCGCCCAGCAGCGTCATCAGGACGATCTCGCCCGACATGTGCCAATGCACGTCGGTCAGCGACGCGAGCTGGAAGACGAGCGTCTTCGTCGCGCCGGCGAGCCCCGAGAGCGCGGCCGACAGCACGAAGGCGAGCAGCTTGTAACGGTCGACGTCGTAGCCGAGCGACACCGCGCGCGGCTCGTTCTCGCGGATCGCCTTCAGCACCTGGCCGAACGGCGAGTGGATCGTGCGGTTGATGAGCCAGAAACCGCCGAGGAAGATCGCGAGGACGAAGTAGTACATGTTCAGCGGTTCGCCGAGATCGACGACGCCGAACAGGCGCCCGCGCGGCACGCCCTGCAGCCCGTCCTCGCCGCCGGTGAAGGGGAATTGCAGCGCGAGGAAATACATCAGCTGCGCGAGTGCGAGCGTGATCATCGCGAAGTAGATCCCGGAGCGGCGGATCGCGAGGCTGCCGAAGAGAAAGCCGAGGGCGGCCGCCATCGCGGTGCCGGCGAGGATGCCCAATTCCGGCGTCAGCCCGATTTCCTTCATCGCGTAGCCGCAGACGTAGCCCGCCCAGCCGAGGAACGCGGCGTGCCCGAACGACAGCAGCCCGGTGTAGCCGAGCAGCAGGTTGAACGCGCAGGCGAACAGCGCGAAGCACAGGATCTTCATCACCAGCACGGGATAGACGATGAAGGGCGCGACGAGTCCGAGAACGATCAGGACCACCCAGCCGATGGTTTTGCCTTTCATTGCGCCCGGTCCGGTTCAGGAGGTTGGGGGAAGTGGCGTCGCATGCATGCTTTCCGCGTTCGGCGGCTCAGCGCTCGCGCCCGAAGAGGCCTGCGGGCCGCAGCAGCAGCACGATGCCCATGATGACGAAGATCACCACCGCGGACGCTTCCGGGTAGAACACGCGCGTGAGCCCTTCGACGAGCCCGAGGCCGAGCCCGGTGACGATCGAGCCCATGATCGAGCCCATGCCGCCGATCACGACGACCGCGAACACGACGATGATCAGGTTCGACCCCATCACCGGGTTCACCTGGAACACCGGTGCCGCGAGCACGCCGGCGAAGGCGGCGAGCGCGACGCCGAAGCCGTAGGTCAGCGTGATCATCAGCGGCACGTTGATGCCGAAGGCCTGCAGCAGCTGCGGATTCTCGGTGCCGGCGCGCAGGTAGGAGCCGAGCTTCGTGCGTTCGATGATGTACCAGCTGCCGAAGCAGACGACGAGCGATACCGCGATGACCCAAGCGCGGTATTTCGGCAGGAACATGAAGCCGAGGTTGAAGCCGCCGGAGAGC
The DNA here is from genome assembly GCF_036675785.1 of Aromatoleum sp. Classification (NCBI taxonomy): domain Bacteria; kingdom Pseudomonadati; phylum Pseudomonadota; class Betaproteobacteria; order Rhodocyclales; family Rhodocyclaceae; genus Aromatoleum; species Aromatoleum sp. The sequence goes on along the minus strand of NZ_JAKFEF010000010.1, from coordinate 56,576 downwards.
AGCTCCGGCACCGGGTAGCTCTGCCCGGAGATGCCGAAGCGGTAGCGGAACAGGCCCTCGATGATCAGCGCGAGGCCGAAAGTCAGCAGCAGTCCGTACAGGTGATCGAGCCGGTACAGGTGCTTGAGCATCGTGCGTTCGATCAGCATGCCGATCGCGCCGACGACGATCGGCACCGCGACGAGCGCGACCCAGTAGTCGATGCCGAGCGCGTCCATCGCGATCCATGCGAAGAACGCACCGGCCATGTACAGCGCGCCGTGCGCGAAATTGATGATGTTCAGCAGGCCGAAGATGATCGCCAGACCGAGGCTCAGGATCGCGTAGAACGAGCCGTTGATGAGCCCGATCAGCAACTGGCCCATCAGGGCCTGGATCGGAACGCCGAGGATGTCCATTTGGGGAGCCTGGTTTCAACCCACGGCCCCCGGCGCGACAAGAGGCGCCGAAAGCCGCGGGCGGATCAGCGGATTATTTCTTCACCAGCGGGCAGGTGCTTTCCGACAGCGGGATGTAGGCCTGGTCGGCCGGAATCACCTGGCGGATATGGTAATAGTCCCACGGGTACTTCGACTCCGACGGCTTCTTCACCTGCGCGAGGTACATGTCATGGACCATGCGGCCGTCGACGCGCAGCTTGCCGTTCTTCGCAAAGAAGTCGTTGACCGGCATCTCCCGCATCTTCGCCATCACCGCCTTCGCCTCGTCGGTGCCGGAGGCCTTGACCGCCTTCAGGTAGTGGTAGACGGACGAATAGTTGCCGGCCTGCACCATCGTCGGCATGCGCTTCATCTTGTCGAAGAAGCGCTTCGACCATGCGCGCGTCTCGTCGTTGTAGTCCCAGTAGAAGCCGGTGGTCAGGTACATCCCGGCGGTCGCGTCGAGGCCGAGGCTGTGGACGTCGGAGATGAACATCAGCAGGCCGGCGAGCGACTGCTTCGGCGTGATGCCGAACTCCCGCGCCTGCTTGATCGAGTTGATCGTGTCGTTGCCGGCGTTCGCGAGCCCGATCACCTGCGCGCCCGAGGCCTGCGCACTCAGCAGGAAGGACGAGAAATCGCTGCCGGGGAACGGGTGGCGGACGCTGCCAAGCACCTTGCCGCCGCTCTTCTTGACGACGTCCGAGGTGTTCTTCTCGAGCGAATGGCCGAACGCGTAGTCCGCGGTGATGAAGTACCAGGTCTTGCCGCCCTGCTGCACGACGGCCTTCGCCGTGCCGACCGGCAGCGAATACGTGTCATAGGCCCAGTGCGCGGTCGTGTCGTTGCACTGCTCGTTCGTGATCGGCGTCGAACCCGCGCCCGACACCAGCGTGACGCGGTTCTTCTCGTTGGCGACCTTCATCACGGCGAGCGCGGTCGAGGTCGTCACGAGGTCGACGAGCGCATCGACCTTCTGCGTGTCGATCCACTCGCGCGCCTTGTTCGCGGAAATGTCGGCCTTGTTCTGGTGGTCGGCCGAAATCATCTCGATCTTGAAGTCCGGCTTTTCCTTCGCGATGAAGTCGTCGATCGCCATCTGCGTCGCGGCGACGGTGCCCGGGCCGGCGAGGTCCGAATACGTGCCGGACATGTCGGTCAGTACGCCGAACTTCACGACGCCGTCGCTGACCTTCGACTGCGCGAGGGCCGGGCCTGCGGCGATCACTGCCGCGGCGACCGCCCATGCGAGAACTCTCTGTTTCATTTGTCTCCTCCTTGTTGTTCTGTTGCGTCAAACGCCCAGCAGCTTCTGCAGCACGTGCATCTTCGCGTCGAGCTCTTCGCGCCTCACCGTTTCGACGACCCGGCCGTGTTCGATGACGTAGTGCCGGTCGGCGAGCGGCGCGGCGAAGCGGAAGTTCTGCTCGACCATGATGATCGTGAGCCCCTTTTCCTTCAGCTTCGTGATGACGCGTCCGAGCGTCTGCACGATCACCGGCGCGAGGCCCTCGGTGATTTCGTCGAGCAGCAGCAGCCGCGCGCCGGTGCGCAGGATCCGCGCCATCGCGAGCATCTGCTGCTCGCCGCCCGAGAGCCGGCTTCCCGGGCTGTGGCGGCGCTCGGCGAGGTTCGGGAACATCTCGTAGATTTCGTCGAGCGACATGCCGCTGCTGTTCACGCTCGGCGGCAGCAGCAGGTTCTCCTCGGCCGACAGGCTCGCGTAGATGCCGCGCTCCTCGGGGCAGTAGCCGACGCCGAGGTGCGCGATGCGGTGGGTCGGCAGGCCGATGACCTCGCGGCCGTTGATCATCACCGAACCGCTGCGCCGGCCGACGAGTCCGAGGATCGCTTTCAGCGTCGTCGTGCGGCCGGCGCCGTTGCGCCCGAGCAGTGTCACGAGTTCGCCGCGGCTAACGTCGAAATCGATGCCGTGGAGGATGTGCGATTCGCCGTAGAACGCGTGCAGATTGCTGACGCGCAGCATCTCCACGTGTGGACCGCGCTCGCTCGCGTCAAGCATGTTCGGTCCCCATGTAAGCCTCGAGGACGCGTGGGTCCGCCGAGACCTGTTCGTATGGCCCCTCGGCGAGCACCGCGCCGCGCTGCAAGACGGTGATCGTGTCGCACAGATGGGAGACGACGCTGAGGTTGTGTTCGACCATCAGCACGGTGCGATTCGCCGACACCCGCTTGATGAGGTCGGCGACCCGCCCGACGTCTTCGTGTCCCATGCCCTGCGTCGGTTCGTCGAGCAGCAGCAGCTCCGGGTCGAGCGCCAGCGTCGTCGCGATTTCGAGCGCGCGCTTGCGCCCGTACGGCAATTCGACCGTCATCGTGTCGGCGAAGGACTGCAGGTCGACGGCGGCGAGCAGTTCCGCCGCGCGCGCATTCAGGACGTCGAGGCTCTTCTCCGAGCGCCAGAAATGGAAGCTCGTTCCGAGCTTGCGCTGCAATGCGACGCGGACGTTCTCGAGCACGCTCAGGTGCGGAAATACGGCCGAGATCTGGAACGAGCGCACGATGCCGCGCCGCGCGATCTGCGCGGACTTCTCGCCGGTGATGTCGTTGCCGTTGTAATGGATCGTGCCGCGGGTCGGCGTCAGGAACTTGGTCAGCAGGTTGAAGACCGTCGTCTTGCCCGCGCCGTTGGGCCCGATCAACGCGTGGATCGAGCCCCTGCGCACCTGCAGGTTGACATTGTCGACGGCGACGAAGCCTTTGAATTCCTTCGTCAGGTTTCGCGTCTGGAGGATGAAATCGCTGCTCATCGGGTCCGGCAGATCCTGTCCCGCTATCGAAGCTGAACGGTGCCGGCAGCAGGTGCGCGGCGCCAAATGACGTTTCCGTCCGGCTCCGGCTTATCGCACAGCGATAAGCGGTCATGCTGGACGTATATGGAATTTCGATCCTTTGCTGCCGGGCTAAGTTAACACCGGGCGTCCGGACGCGTCAATGCGATGTGGCTAGGGGTGTACCCGCATCGGCAGCCGCCCGGTACACCGCTCGAATGGCGGGCGGGGAACGGCTTTTGCCTACTCGCTTCGTCGGCGCCTGGCGGCAGCTTGATGGGTCGCCGAGCCTTGACGCGTTGCCGCCGGGCCACCGCCCGCGGCAGCACGGAAAACGGCTCGTCGACCAGCACGGCGAAGGCCAGAAAGCGGGGAGCGGAAAGCGAAGAAGGGGGAAAGGAGGAAAGAGATGAGCAACGAGAATACCCGGCCGACTACGCCCGAAACGCATCCTGGTGATCAGGCTGCGCCTGGAACGCCCGGCACCGGCGAGAACAGCTGCCGGACCTGCCAGGGAACCGGCAAGGTGGATGGCAAACCTTGCACCGACTGCGGCGGCACCGGTGTCGTCATCGAAGGCATCGGCGGTGCGTGAACAAGAAGCACCCGCGGGACTTTCCCGTAATCGCGGTGTCTTCCGTGGACGGCCGAGCCGCCCGCGGCGAAGCGGGCCGGTCCCGGGACTTTTCCGAGGAGGAGAATTTGCAATGGAGCACTACTTGCACAGGGTGTTGGGGATCTACGAGACGCGAGTCGAAGCCCAGGCGGCGCGGGACCGGCTTGTCGAGCGGGGGCTTGCTCCGGACAAGGTGAAGGTCTTCGCGTCGTTGCGTCAAAGCGACCGCGAGGCGCTTTCCGCCGACAGCGATGACGTGCTGAAGGAAGTGTTGCGCGAAACCGCGATCGGCACCGCGGTCGGCACCGCGGCCGGGGCCGTCGGCGCGATTGCGATCGCCGCGGCGAACCTCAGCCTGTTTGTCGCGAGTCCGTTGCTCGCTCCGCTGACGATGCTCGGCTGGGGCGCGACCGCCGGCGCGATCGTCGGCGGCGCGGCCGGCGCGCAGCGGAACAAGGGCGATGTCTCCGACCTCGTCAGGGACGCCCTGTCGAAGGGCCACGTGATCCTGCTCGCCCACACGATGAGCGAGGATCAGACGACCGCCGCGCGCGAGGTTATCAGTGAATCGATGGCTGAACTGAACGCGGCGCCCGACGCCGCGGGCGCGTGACGCCCGGGCGTCATTCGCGCACGCGGTAGGCGGAAGATGCGAGGTCGAGCACCGCATCGAAGCGGACCGGTGCGTCGTAGGGCTTGCGGAGCACCGCGTCGACGCGAAAGCGCAACTTGCGCTCGGCGCCGGGCAGGGCGTCGAGCGTCACGCGGACTTCCGTGAGGCGCGGCTCGTGTGCGGCGATCGTCCGACGCACGCGTTCGCGTACCGTTTCGCAGTCGTCCGCGCTCAACAGGCTCAGCCCGCTGAAGTCCGGGATTCCGAACGTGAGAATCGATCTGGCCGCGAGCGGCAACGCGTCGATGCCGGAGAGAGCGCTGACGCGCGTGTTGAGGAGCGCCTCCAGGTCGCGCGCCAGCGCGGCCTTGGGTGCGGCGGCGCCGAAAGGCGAGGGAGTAGCGTCGAAGGGGGCGCCGGGCGCGTCGTCGAGAAGGCGATCGAGCAATGACGGCAGTGCGCGGTCCGGCCAGTGATCCGCCTTCATCGACTCGTCGCCGTGACTTTAGAGACCGAACAGGTCGCCGAGCCGGTCATCCAGAAGCGCGCCATACGCGAGGAACATCGCCGCCGCCACGGCGGCCAGCAGCGCGAAATAGAGCCAGATCGGCAGTTCGTTGCGGACGTAGGCCGGAAAGCGATGGGGGAGCTTCCAGTGGGGCGCGAATTCGGCCGTGCCGCCGCGCACCTGCCGGATGTCCCGGCCTACGCGGTGCGTAAGGTAGGCGCGCTTCTCTTCCCCTTCGAGAAGGTACTTTCCCTGGAAGCCGAGCAGGAGGCAGGTATGAAAGACTTCGAGCGCCTCGATGTTTTTCGCCGGATCGACGCGCAATGTTTCCAGCCGCTCGAAAAACGCCTCCCCGGCGAGGTGTTCGCCGAAGAGGCGCAACTGCAGCGGCATCCGCTCCCATTCCTCGCGGATCGCGAATTCCGAAGCCAGAATGATTTCGTCGAGCAGTGAACAGAAGGCGTACTTCGCGTGCTCGATCGCTTCGCCGGGCTTGCCGAAATTGCGCGCGTGGCGTTCGAAGTCGGCGAGAAAACCGTCGATGCGCTGCGTGAAGGTGCCCAGCGATTCCGGCGCGTTGCCGTCGCGCAGGAGGAACAGCAGATAGACGCCGTCTTCGAACAGGCCGCGCAGCGTCGGCACGTTGGGCGTGCAGGCGGCGATCGGTCGAGGCGGACGGGGAAGTCCGTACGCCGGCGCGGAATCGTTGGCCAGGGAGAGGGGGACAGTCATCGGAATACGGCGATCAGTTCCAGCTTGAGGGCGGCGAGCGTCTGCGGCACGTAGATGCATACCGAGCGCGCGCGCAGCATGCGCTCGAAAATCGCGCCCTGCGGTTCGAGGGCGAAGTAATGGTTGCCGACCCGCACCGGGATCGACGCGGGCGTTTGCGCGGCGTAGGTCAAATTCACGCCGCGCAGCGCGGAGTTCAGGATCTTGTCGACATCGTCCGGGGCGCCGACCTTGAGCTTCAACGGGACGGTCTCGATGATCTGCGCGGCCGGCAACTCCCCCTGCACCGACAGGTAGAAGTCCACGCCCTCGACGAGGCGGTCGGTCGCGAGATGGCCGAGATGGAACGACGGCTTCGGCGTGTCGAGCGGGATGAGCGCGTAACGGGACGAAATCACGGTGTCGAGCAGCTCGCGAATGCCGGAGTCGAGGAGGTCGAGCGTCGTGAATAGAGCTTCATGACGATAGGGCGGCAGGTCCGCGAGCGAACGGGTGCTCGAAAACGTCAGCAACTCGCCATAAAGCTCGGCGAGCGCGAGATAAAGTTCCTCCGGATGCAGAGGCGCGGCGTCGAAAAGATGGTTGAGTCGCGCGAAGTTGCGATTGACGGTGTGCAGCAGCCAGAACGACGCGATGTCGCTCGTCCCGTATTCCATCACGCTCTTCGTCCGCTCGCGGTGGATCCGGCCGAGCGCGTCGCTCTTCACGAGCAGGATGTCGAGCAGGCGCCGGATCAGGCGGAGGGGGTGCGGCACCGCCCGGCTACAGGTCAGCGGCGGCAGCCAGTCTGGGTCGCTGCGCCACTGACCGCTCGCATCCTTCGCGACACGCGCGATCGGCACGCACTCGTAGCCGTCGCGATTCTCCTCGGCCGCCATCAGCCGCACGTCGAGCTCAAGCGTGGTGACCTCCGCCTCCAGCGCATCGGTGTAGAGGTCCGCCATGTGCGCCCGACCGTTGCGGAAGCGCGGAGGGCGCGACGCGGCCGCGGCGCCGTCGCCAGTGTTGCGTCCGTACGCGCTGAGGTCGGGCAGGCATGCGTAAACAATCGTTGCGACGTCGACCTGCGTGATCGCGGCGAGATCGCGCGACGGCGGAAGCGGCTCGTGCTCGGGCGCGACACAGCGCGTGCCGTCGCGGAACGTGACGTCCAGCCGGTCCGCGCGGATGAGCCCGTTTTTCAGCGCGGCTTCGTCGAGATCGAGCGCCCCGACCCCCCATGCGTGGCGCCGCAGCGACCGCACCCGCTCGGAGAGCGCGTTGTCATGGAACAGCATCTGCTGCTGGAAGTGTTGCGGGCGCAGGAACATTCCTTCGCCCCACAGCACGCGTTTCGCCTTGAGCATCCTTCGTTCCCGTCCGAACCGACCTAGCCCCTGCTCGCGGCAGGGCGGCACTGCGGCCGGTGGTCGACCGGCTGGCCGGGGATTGCGAGTGCTGCGGGCTCGAGCAAGGTCAGGTGGCAGTCCTCGACCCGGAAGCGCAGCCCCTTCGCGCGGATCGACTGCGCTTCGATGAGGAAGCGCCAGTGCTGGCTGTCCGGCTCGCGGAAGAATCCGGCGATGCCGACGTAGCGGGTCTCGGGCGCGAGCATCTCGGCCTCGGAGCGGCTTCCGCCGGGCACCAGCAGGAGCTCGCGGCGCGACACGACCTGGTCGCCGAAGAGCTCCTTGTCGTCGGCTGCCCGTGCGGCCGCGTCGAACGTCAGGAGGTCAAATGCGCTCCGGTCCTTGAGCTGGTACAGCCGCACGACCATCGAAAGCGGCTCGCCGTCGATGTCGCGATTGATGACCGGCGCGGCGACCGCGTCGATCTGCAGGGAGTGCGGCTTCGTCGCGCAGGCGCCGAGCGCGAGCGCGGAGACCACGATGCCGACGCCGCGCGCCGCCGAGAGAAAGACGCGGGCGGGTCGTAGACGGCGGTCAGGAACGAGCGTCGCGACGGGCAGCGCAACGGTGCGGAATAACGGGCGGGCGGCGACGAACGACATCGGAAGCAGGTGCTGGCGCAAGAGGGTGAGCGGGAGTGCCGAAAGTGGCAAACGGCGATTGTATGTCAATTGCAAATTGTTGTACATGTGACATATGAATAAAATATAATGTTTTTCGCATGTTCTCGGACTCCCCCGGGAGGCGCTTGTCCGTCGTCCAGGAATTCGACTCGATCTCATGCCTTCACCCGCTTCCCAGTGGCTCGTATCGGCGCTCGCCGGTCTGTTCCTCGGCCTCGGCTGGATCGCGCGACGTTTTTTTTATGCGCCGCTTGTGGATGCCGCAGTACCGATGCGAGACGCGCCGTCTCGGGGAGCGGGAAGGCGCAGGGCCGGGGCGCGCGCGACGCTCGTTGCGGCGTTCGGCCGGCCGGTTGTCCGTTGGCTTTCGCTCGTGGTCCTTATCGTCGGTGCGATGGTCGCTTTTTCCGCGGAACTCGCCGGCCGGCTGCAGAGTGTCGTGCCGCCGTCGGACGGCGGCGTCGGGGCGCTTCGCCTTCCGTTCCGCTCCGATGCCGACGTGCTCGTGGCTCCGCCGCCTTTACCGCCTTCGTCGTTCGTGTCCGAAGCGCGACCGGCGCTCGCGACGGCGGATCGCGACTGGGGACGGCTCGAGCCGCGCTTCGCGCGCGGTGCTCGACGTCGCGGCGAAGATGGAGAGACGGGGCTACCCGGTGGTGCTGATCGAAGGTTATCGCTCGCCCGAACGCCAAGACGTGCTGGCCGACGGCGAGCAACGGGTGACGCAGGCGCGCGGCTTCCAGAGCAAGCACCAGTACGGACTGGCCGCGGACCTCGCGCCGCTGCGGGACGGGCAGATCGTGCTGTCCGAGCGGGATCCGTGGGCGTGGCGGGCGTATCAGGCGCTCGGCGAGGCGGCCGAAGCAGCCGGGCTGGTGTGGGGCGGACGCTGGTCGCTGCGCGACTACGGGCACGTCGAGTCGGCGGACCGGCGGATGACGAACGGGGGCTGAGCGGCCCCTTTTTCTGCAGATTTCAAGACGATGAATACAAGGTTCAACATCGCCGCGGTCGCGGCAGGCGCCGGCTATTTGCTGCTCGCGGCATTGATCTGGTATGTCGGTCCGCTGGTCGGACTGACGAGCACGTCGTCACGCCTGCTCGGCATCGGCATTCTCGTCGCGATCGGAGTGGCGGCGCTGATCGGTCGCCACGTTCTCGCGCGGCGTTCCGGCGGCCTCATCGCCCGGATGTTGCGGCGCCAGGCCGACGAGGCCGTCATCGACGCGCGGCCCGAGCGGCGCGCCGAAGTCGCGGCATTGCGCCAGGGCCTGCTGTCGGCGATCGCCACCCTCCGGCAGTCGCGCATCGGCGAAGCCGGCGGCAACGCGGCGCTCTACGAGCTGCCGTGGTATATGGTCATCGGTCACCCGGCGGCCGGGAAAAGCAGCGCCGTCCTGAATTCCGGGCTGACATTTCCGCTCGCGGACAAGCACGGCGTCCAGGGGGTGGGCGGCACGCGTCACTGCGACTGGTTTTTCGCTGCCGAGGGCGTGCTGCTCGACACGGCGGGGCGTTATGCGACGCAGAGCGAGGATCGCGCCGAGTGGCTCGCGTTCCTGAAGCTGCTCAAACGCCACCGCTCCCGCGCGCCGGTCAACGGAATTCTCGTCGCCGTCAGCCTGACCGAACTGGCCGATTGGCGGTCGGAGCGGTTCGCGGTGTATGCGCGCCAGATCCGCGAACGCATCCATGAGATCGACGCCGCGTTCGGCCTTCAGGTCCCGATCTACCTCGTCGTCACGAAGCTCGACCTGCTCGCCGGCTTCGCGCAGTTCTTCTCGCACCTCCCTCCCGAAGAGCGGACCCGGGTGTGGGGGGCGACGCTCGAGCACGATCAGGGCGGCGACTTCGACGCGGCGCGGGTGGTCGGCCAGCATTTCGATGCGCTGTGCGAGGGGCTGCGCGAGATGAGCGAGGAGCGGCTCGCGGCAAGCCGAGGACGCCGGGCGGATGCGTCGCTGTTCGCGTTCCCGATCGAGTTCCATGCGCTTCGCGACGCGTTGTGGCGCTTCGTCGAACTGCTGCACGAGGATGACCCGTACCACGCGCGCCCGTTGCTGCGCGGCTTTTATCTCACGAGCGCCCTGCAGCACGGGGCGCCGCAGATCGCCACGTCGGGGCGCGTCGCGGAGCGTTTCGCGCTTGCTCGCGGTAGCTTCGAAAACCGGCAGTCGCCCACGTCGTACAGCTATTTCCTGCGCGACCTGTTCCGCGAAGTGCTTTTCCTGGATCAGCACCTGATCGCGCGCCAGACCCGGTCCGGTCGCAGCCGCTGGCGGCTCGCGGGTCTTGCCGGTGGCCTGACGATGCTCGCGGTGCTGTCAGCCGCACTGACCTGGGCGTTCGTCGGCAACCAGAAGCTGATGGATGCAGCCCGGGCCGAATCGCTGCAGGCGGCCGAACTGATCGCGAGCGCGCACCTCCTCGACCGCCTGGGCGGACTCCTGCTGCTGCAACGGCGCCTGGAGGAATTCCAGCGCTACCGCGAGCATGGGCATCCGTGGCGGATCGACATGGGGCTGTACCGCGGCGAGCCGCTCGAGGCGATGCTGCGAAAGCAGTACTTTGCCGGCCTGCGCACGGTGATGCTCGCGCCGGTGAAGGCGAGTCTCGAAGAGACGCTGTCGGGGCGCGGGTCCGCGTTGCGGATCGCGCATCGGCGAGACGAAGGCCCGTCCGCCCGCCCGGGGGCGCCGGTCGTGTCGCCAGGGCTGCCGATCATTCCGCTTCCCGGCCGTGCCGTTGCCGCGCCCAGCGAAACGCCGACGCCGACCCCCGGTGCGGCCGTGGCAGTGTCCGAACCGGTCCGCCTTCGCCCGCGAGGCAGCGGCGCGAATCTGGAGCACACCTACAACGCGCTGAAGACCTACCTCATGCTGCACGAGCAGGCCCGCATGGAGCAGGCGCACTTGAGCGACCAGCTGCCGCGTCACTGGCGCCCGTGGCTCGAGCAGAACCGTGGCGGGCACGACACCGACGCCGTCATCGCGCTCGCCGAGCGGGTCGCCGCGTTCTACGTCGGCCAGCTCGGGGCGCCGGATCTGCCGCTGATCGACAACGAACAGCAGGTGGTCGAGCGCGCGCGCGGCGTGCTGCGCGGTTCACTGCAGCAGATGTCCGCGACCGAGCGCGTGTACAACGAATTGAAGACGCGAGCGAACACCCGCTTCGCGCCGCTTTCCGTGTCGCGCATCCTCGCCGGCAAGGACGCGGGCATCGTCGGTGGCAGCGTCGTCGTTCCGGGGGCGTTCACGCGCGAAGCGTGGGAGCAGTACCTGCGGCGCGCGTTGCGCGACATGAGCCGTGGCGGGATCAAGAGCGACGACTGGGTCCTCGCGGTGGCGCACGAAGACAGCCTCGGCAGCGGCGCCGCCGCCGAAAGGAACCGGCTCGAGCTCGAAGCGCTGTATCGGGACGAGTTCGCCCGCGCGTGGACCGAGTTCCTGCAAGGGGTCGCGGTGCTCGAACAGGGAGGGCTGGCCGAGACGGCCGGCGCCCTCGCGCGGCTCGCCGACCTGCAGTCCTCCCCGATCCGGCTGCTGCTCGTGCGGATGGCGCACGAGACATCGTGGGACAACGAGCCGGCCGCCTCCGCTTTGGCGGCTTCCCCAAGCGGACCGCGCACCGCGTTGGTCGAATCCGACGCAACGTCGCTGTCGGTGCCGCATCCGCCGCAGCTCGGCCCGCTCGGGCGGGAGTTCGAGACCGTCTCCGCGATCGCCGGAGAGGCGGGCGCTGCGGCGATGTCCGGCTACCTCGAGCAGCTCTCGCGGGTGCGGGGCAGGCTCGTGGCGGCGGCGGGCCACGACGACCCCGCGTCCGTCGCCCGGCAACTGATGCATTCGACGCTCGAGGGCTCGGGATCGGAGCTCGCCCAGGCGCTGCAGTATGTCGACGGCGTGATGCTAGCGAGCGCGGGCGACGCCTCCCGGCGCATGCTGCGGCCGATCCTGGTCCGTCCGCTGATGCTCGCCTACGGTGCGCTGATCCCCCCGGTCGAGCAGGATCTCAACCAGGCCTGGCAGCGGGAGATCTATTCGTCGTGGCGCACCCTCGCCGACAAGTATCCGTTCAGCGACACCGGGCACGACGCGGTGCTCGCCGACATAGCCCGCTTCACGCGACCCAATGGAACGCTCGCGCGCTTCGTCGACCGGCATCTCGACGGACTCGTCGTCCGCCGCGGTGAGCAGTTGGCGCCGCGGACGTGGGGCAGCCAGGGGCTGCGCCTGAACGCGTCGTTCCTGTCCGGTGTCGGCCGTCTGTCCGTCCTCGGGGACAAATTGAGCCAGGACGGAGCCGACGGACGGTTCGAATTGCAGCCGGTGCCGACACCGGGTCTGAGCGAAATCAGCGTCGAGATCGGCGGGAAGATGCTTCGTTACCGCAACGGACCGCAGCCGTGGCAGGAGTTCAGGTGGCCGGGAGAGGACGACCGCCACGGCGCCCGGATCCAGGTCGTGGACCTCGGCGGCGTGGTATCGGTTGTTGCAAACCAGACCGGCAGGATGGGCTTCCTCCGCCTTCTCGGTGATGCAAGTAAGCAGGAACCCGGCGACGGCACCGCGCAGCTTGCGTGGCATGTCGAAGGCGAGCGGAGCGACCGCACGGTGAAGCTGCGCTTCCGCAATCTTGCCGGCGTGAGCCCGCTGCAACTCTCCAGCCTGCGGCGGCTCAGCCTGCCCGAACGGATCACCCCCTGAGGTTGCGAACTCATGTCCCTCGGCTTCATCCGTGGCCGCGACGCTGGACCGATGATGCCTATCTCGCGCGAGGCTGCAGTGAATTCCACGTCGGTTCGGATGACGGGCGGAGCGCCTTCTGCGGAGTCCTGCGCCCGATCCGGGACCGTGCCGGCCGGCTCTATCCGCTCGTCGCAGGGGTCGTGTTGCCCGCGTCGCGAGTCGAGCCGCTGAACGCCGAGCGAGCGGTCGCCAACGAGCCGAGCGTCATCGACGTGTGCGACGAGGCATCTCACTGGTGCCGGCGCCAGGCTTACGCGGAAGCGGCGTACGTCCTCGGTCGGCAGCTTGCGGATCCGTCGCTGAGCCTTCACGCGTTGTGCCGGATCCTCGAACAGCTCAGCCGCAGCATCGGTTGAAAATATGCGTAAAGCATATATAATCCCGCGGTTGGAGGTAGCCCAATGTCAAAAGTAAGTACTCAGAAGAAGCTGTCGCGGATTCGCCCGCCGCGCGTTCAGATCACCTACGACGTGGAGCTGGGCGAGGCCATTGAAACCAAGGAGCTTCCGTTCGTGCTCGGCGTCCTCGGGGATTATTCTGGGCACGGCAGCCGCGACCTTCCGAAGCTCAAGGAGCGGCGCTTCGTCCAGATCGATCGCGACAATTTCGACGAGGTGCTGAAGGGCATCGGGCCGCGACTCGAAATGCGTGTCGCCAACCGCTTGCGGGACGACGACAGCCAGTTGGGAGTCGAGCTCGAATTCAACGCGCTCGCCGACTTCGAGCCGCAGAACGTCGTGCGCCAGATCGAGCCGCTGCGCCGGTTGCTCGAGGCGCGGGAGCGGCTCGCGGAACTGCGCAACAAAATGGTCGCCAACGACCGCCTGGAGGAGTTGCTCGACGAAGTGTTGCGCGACACCGAACGGCTCCAGGCGGTGCGCACCGACGCCTTGCCGGATGGAGAGGCAAGGGAATGAGCGCGCAGATGCAAGTTCATGCAGCCGTCGCTCCCGCCGCGCTTGTAGCATCCAATGCGTCGCTGCTCGACACGATCATCGAACAGAGCCGGATCGCCACGAGCGACGCCGAGCAGCTCCGCGCACGCGATCTCATCGGCGAACTGGTCGACCAAGTTCTGTCAGGCGCCGTGGTCGTGACGGCGAGTCTCGCGGCGAGCATCGATGCGCGAATCGCCGAGATCGACGCGCTCCTTTCCGACCAGCTCAACGAAATCCTGCACGTGCCCGATTTCCAGACGCTCGAGGCGTCCTGGCGGGGTTTGAAGCACCTCGTCGACAAGTCGGAAACCGGCACGATGCTGAAGCTGAAGGTGCTGAACGTCTCCCGGAAGGATCTGGTGAAGGACTTCCGGGCGTCGGCCGATTTCGACCAGAGCGCGCTATTCAAGAAAATCTACGAAGAAGAGTACGGCACGTTCGGCGGTGCACCGTATGCCGCGCTCATCGGCGACTATGCGTTCTCCCGCCATCCGGAAGACCTCTATCTCCTCGAACAGCTGTCGCACGTCGCCGCCGCCGCCCATGCTCCCTACATGAGCGCCGCCGCGCCGGCGCTCTTTGGCATCCAAAGCTTCGCCGACATCGGACGACCGCGCGATCTGGCGAAAATCTTCGATACCGCCGAGTACGCGAAGTGGAAAGCGTTCCGTGACTCCGAGGATGCGCGCTACACCGGTCTCGTGCTGCCGCGCGTGCTCGGCCGGCTACCGTACGGGGCGGCCACCTGCCCGGTCGATGCTTTCAACTTCGAGGAAGACGTCGATGGCACCGAGCACGACAAATATCTGTGGACCAACGCGGTCTATGCGTATGCCGCGCGGTTGACGCAGGCGTTCGCTCAATTCGGCTGGCTCGCGGCGATTCGCGGCGTCGAAGGGGGAGGGTTGGTCGACGGGCTCCCCGCGCACACGTTTCGCACCGACGACGGCGAAGTGGCGCTCAAGTGCCCTACCGAGGTGGCGATCACCGACCGCAGCGAAAAGCTCCTCGCCGACCTCGGCTTCATTTCCCTCGTCCATTGCAAGAACACCGACTACGCGTCGTTCTTCAGCGGCCAGTCCGCCCAGAAGCCGCGCAGCTACAACACCGACGCGGCCAACGCGAACGCGCGGCTGTCGACCCAACTGCCCTACATCTTCGCCGTGTCGCGTATCGCGCATTACATGAAGTCGATCATGCGCGACAAGATCGGCAGCTTCGCCTCGCGGCAGGACGTGCAGGATTTCCTCAATGCCTGGCTCGCGCAGTACGTGCTGCTCGACGACTCGGCGTCACAGGAGGCGAAGTCCAAGTATCCGCTTCGCGAAGCGCGGGTCGACGTCGTCGAAGTGCCGGGCAAGGCGGGGGTCTACCGCGCCGCCGCCTTTCTGCGCCCCCATTTTCAGCTCGACGAACTGACGATATCGCTCCGCCTGGTCGCCGAGCTCCCCAAGGCGGTTCGCTGAGTCGCGAATCCGCCGCCCCTCATCAATTTCTTTACCACCGTTTCTGGAGATCAGCATGGCATTCGACGCATTCCTCAAGATCGATGGCATTCCCGGTGAATGTACCGACGACAAGCACAAGGACTGGATCGAGGTCCTGTCCTTCGCACACGCCATGGAGCAACCCGCATCGGCGACCGCGAGCTCGGTCGGGGGTGCGACCGCCGAGCGCGTCAATCACGGCACCTTCGACATCGTGCATCTGCTCGACAAGTCGAGCCCGAAGCTCTACGAAGCCTGCTGCACCGGCAGGCACATTAAGGAGGTCGTCCTCGAGCTGTGCCGTGCCGGGGGTGACAAGGTGAAGTACATGGAAGTGAAGCTCGAACAGGTGCTCGTGTCGCGGTTGCAATCTGGCGGCGCCGCGAACGACCAGGGATTCCCGCAGGAAAGCGTGAGTTTCAGCTACGGCAAGATCCGCTGGACTTACACCCAGCAGAAGCGAGAGGACGGCGCGGGTGGCGGAAACGTCGGCGCAGGCTGGGATCTCACCGCGAACAAGGTCATTGCATGAGCCGGCCGTCCTCCCGCATCGCGGGCGCCCGGTCGGGCACGTGCTCGATGCCTGGCTTGAAGCTGTTCGTCCGCCGCGCCATGGTCGTCCTTGGCGCGGCGCTGCTTGTCGCCTGCGCGGCCAACCCGACTCCGCCGGTCACGCCGGAGCCGGACACCGCCGGCGAGCGGGCGGCCGAGACGCCCCGCAATGACGAGAACCGCGGTGACAACCGCCACGCGGACGAACGTCCGCAACTGTTCCCCTTCGACAAAATGAGCGTCAGCCTGTCGGAAGGCGAAAAGGCGAACGTTGCCGCGTTCGCGGAGCGGGCCAGGAACGCCGACTCGATCCTCATCCGCGGGTACTGCGACCGTACCGAGGTCGGCAACGCGAAGGACGCGGCAATCGCGCGCGCGCAAGCCGTGCGCAAGGTATTGCTCAAGGCCGGCGTGCCTGCCCGTTCGATGCGGGTCCGGTACAACACGGAACGCAAGATGCACGCCGCAGAGGTCGAGTTGCAGTGACCGCGGCCGTCGACGCGAGCCGGCGAATGCCATCCGCCAGCTGTTTCAGCCCGATCGTCCTGCTGGCATTCGCCGGCACGCGACGCGCCCGATGATCGCGCTTCCCGAACTTCTCGCCTCGTTCGCGAGCGCCTTCACGCAGGCGCAGCGGGTGATCACCCTCGAACTCGGCGACGGCTCGCGTCATCCGAGGCAGCTCCTGCCGCAAACGGTCGTCGGCGAGGAGGGGCGCTGTCATCGCCGTACCGGTATCGGCTGCGATGCCTCTCGCCGGATGCCTCCGTCGGGCTCAAATCCCTGCTGGACCTGCCCGCGGCCTTCGGGATTCTCGATGCCGGCGGCGGCACGGTGAGGCGCTGCGGAGTCGTCAGCGAGGTCAAGAGATTGCATATCCACGAGGGCGAGCCGATGCCCAAGGCAGCATTTTTCAGTAGCCCGGGCCTGTGGGACAAGCTGCGCGGCGTGCAGCCCGCCTACCGCGTAGCCTCCGTGTGGAAGCTCGTGGCATACGGCGAGGCCCTGAGCGCTGAAGTACGCGCTGCCGGTGGGGATGCGTCCACCAGACCCGAGGAAGGCAGCCGAATCCTGGCAGCGATCCTCAACTCCCGGGTGCCGGTCGGCCTGCATAGGGGCGCTTGATTCATGCACGGCAGCGCCAGACGCGCGATACGCAACCCAGTTATTCCTCTGATGGATATCGGCCGGGGTTCGCCACCCCGTGCCCCCCGATTTTCTGCCCAACAGCGGAAAAACCAATCATGCGAAACGTAATTCGACTCGGCGACGCAACCTCTCACGGCGGCAGCGTGATCGCCGTCGGCGCCACGCACTATACGGTGGACGGCATTCCCGTCGCGGGAGTCGGGGATCGCTGTGTGTGCCCTCTCAAGGGGCATGACAACTGCACGATCACCGAGGGCGATCCGTCGGTCACCGTCGACGGCGTTCCGATCGCTTTCGACGGACACAAGACGAGTTGCGGCGCCGCGCTGCTGGCCAGCACCGGTCGTGTCGGCAAGCGGTGACGGCGATGACAGTTCCGGCGCGACTTCATGCTTGAATCCCTCCTTCCCTACTACGAGCGCGAACTCGCCCACCTGCGCGAGCTGTCGGGCGAATTCGCGCGGCGCTATCCGAAGATCGCGGGTCGCCTGCAACTGGAAGGCGACCGGTGCGAGGACCCGCATACCGAGCGCGTCATCGAGGCCTTCGCGTTTCTTGCCGCGCGCATCCACCGCAAGCTTGACGACGAATATCCGGAGATTGCGGCGAGTCTCCTCGACGTCCTTTACCCGCACTATCTGCAGCCGATTCCGGCGTCGACGATCGTCCAGTTTGAAACGGACCGGGCGCGTCCGGAGCTTGCCCGGCGCTACACCGTCGGGCGCCATCAGCCGGTCCATTCGCCGGCGGTGCAGGGAGTCGAATGCCGCTTCCGCACGTGTTATCCGGTCGATCTTCTTCCGCTGTCCCTGACGGCGGCGCGGCTCGAACTGACGGTCGCTTCGGAGCATCTGCGCCGGCTCGCTCCCGGCGCCGCGGCGGTGCTGACGCTCGAACTCGAAACCCATGGTGATCTGGAGATTTCGCAAATCGGGATCCAGCGTCTGCGCTTCTTCCTCGACGGCGAACCGCCGCTGATGCATCTGCTGTACGAAGTGCTGCTCTCGTCGGTGCACCGCGTCCGCGTCGGTGATGGCAGCGGCAGCGCGTCGCGCACGGGCGAGCTTCCTGCGAGCGCCATCCAGGCGGTCGGCTTCGGTCGCGAGGAGGGGATGCTCGAGTACGACGAACGCTCGTTCCTCGGTTACCGGCTGCTGACCGAATATTTCAGCTTTCCCGACAAGTTCCTGTTCGTCGACTTCACGCGCCTCGACGAAGCGGCGGCATCGCTTTCCGGCCGTCGACTCGTGATCCGCTGCGCGATCCGGCACTGGCCGGACACCGAGCGCCACGTTCGCCTTCTCGACAAGCTCGGCCCGCAACATCTGAAACTCGGCTGCACTCCGATCGTGAATCTCTTCGTCCACGCTGCGGAGCCGATTCGCGTGACGCACCAGCAGGCGTCCTATGCGGTGCGCGCCGACCGACGCAAACCGCACGCCTACGAGATCGTTCAGATCCGGCGCGTGCGGCGAGTCGAACGCAGCGGCGGCAACGAGTGCAGTGAGGAGGTGCCGGCGTTCTACGCCGGCGGCCACAGCGCCGGACGAGCGGCACGCTTTCATTGGCATGCAAGCCGGGAAGGCTCCGCGCGGAAAGACGACAAGGGAACGGACGTCGCGCTGCATCTGGTCGACCTCGATTTCGGGCCGGTGCGCCCCGCCGCCGAAGTGCTGAGCCTCGAACTCCTGTGCAGCAACCGCGACCTCCCCGAACAGATCCCGTTCGGCGGCAGTCAGAGCGCGCCGCACACGGATTTCACCCTGCCGGGCCACCCGGTCGTCAAGCGCGTCCGCCTGCTTCGGAAGCCCACCCCGAGCCTGCGCCCGTCCGCTCGCCGCGGGCTGCAGTGGCGCCTTATTTCCCACCTGTCGCTGAACTATCTCTCGATCGTCGGCGAGGGCAAGGAGACGCTGCAGGAACTTCTCGGCCTTTATGACCTGACCGGTTCCCCCGTGACGAACCGCCAGATCCAAGGCATCGTGGCGATCGGCAGCGAACCCGGCTTGGCGCGCGTCGCCGGGCGGGATTTCAGCGGCTTCGTTCGCGGTACCGACATCAGCCTGACGCTCGATGACGACTACTTCGTGGGCGCGAGCAGCTACCTCTTCGCGAGCGTGCTCGAGCGGTTCTTTGCGCTCTATTGCGCCCCCAACAGCTTCGTCCGACTCGGGGTCCGAAGCGCCTGGCAACAGAGGGAGATCGCCGCATGGCCGCCGCGCTCGGGCGAAGCGCTCGTGATCTAAACGACGAACTCGCCCGCGACGCGAGTGCCTACGAGTTCTTTCAGGCCGTGCGGCTGCTGTCGCTCACTGCAAGGCGCGCCGGCGACAAGTCGTCGGACGGACTGCCACCCGGGCTGCGTTTTCGGACCACCGCGTCGCTGTCGTTTCCGCCGAGCGAACTCGTCGGCTATTCGCCTGCGGCCTCTGGACCTCTGATCGACGAAGCCCGCGACGAGATGACCGTCGCGTTCATGGGACTCACCGGGCCGAGCGGCGCGCTACCCGCCATCTACACCGAACTGCTGATCGAGCGGCGCGACGTTTTCGGCGACACCGCGGCCCACGCCTTTCTCGACCTCTTCAGTCATCGCGCGGTCGCGCTGTTCCACGGCGCGTGGCGGAAGTATCGCCACTGGCTCGGGGTCGAAAGCGGCGAGCGGGACGGCTTGACCCGCAACGTACTGGATCTCGCGGGAGTCGGGTTCGGACCGCTGCGCGAGGCGCTCGACGCGGGCGGCATGACGGGCTTCGGTGAGAGCTTTTTCATCCGACACGCCGGCCTGCTCGCGCAGAAGCCGCTTTCCGCGTCGGCGGTGACGAGCCTGGTCGGGGCCTTCGCCGGCGTGCCCGCCGAACTCGTCCAGTTCGTCGGGCACTGGGTCGAGTTGCCGCTCGGCGAGCAGACCCGCCTCGAGCTGGGGCGCAACGAGCTCGGCTCGGCATTCATCGGTGGCCGCCAGTGGAATCGCCAGACGAAGGTCGAGCTGCGCCTCGGACCGATGCGGCGGGAGAGGTTTGAGCAGTTTCTGCCCGGCGAACGGGGGGCCGAAGGTCTGGAGGCGCTGATGCGCTTCGCTGTCGGATTCGGCCTCGCCTGCGACGTGACGCTCGTCCTCGACCGGCGCGACGTGCCCGAACCGCGCCTCGCAGCGGGCGCATCACTGCGCCTCGGCGGCAACGTCTGGCTGGCCGACGGGCCGCCCGTAGTCGATCCTGACCAGATGTGCTACCGGCTGCTGCAATAGCGCCGGTCAGAATGATTTCCACAACAAGGACATTCCAGCATGCAAAGCCTGCTCAAGGCGCTGTTCGCCCGTCTCACTCCGGCGGCTCGCGCCGCGTTCGAGGACGCGGTCGCCCGCACGGTGTCGCGAACGAACCACGAAGTCGAGATCGAACATGTCCTGCTGGCACTGATCGGCACCGACACGAACGCGCTGGCAGCGGCGTTGCGCACCGTGGGCATCGGGCGAGCCGACGTCGAGCGTGAGCTGAACGGCTCCGCGGATCGATTCCGCAGCGGAAACACGCGCCACCCGCTCCTGTCCGCGGGCCTGATCACCTGGCTGGAGCGCGCGTGGCTCCTTGCGGGCGCCGAGCGGGGCGAGGAGCGCGTGTCGAGTCTCGATCTGTTGCTAGCACTGCTCGTCGACGACCGCTTGCGGTCCGGCATCGCGCAGACGGCGCCGACGCTGGCGGCGATCGAGCCGGCGCGGCTTGCGGACGCCTACGCGACGCTGCGGCGGCACGGCGGCGAGGATGGCGTCGAGTCGCGGCCGGAGGCGGCGGGGGGAACGCGGCTCTTGCCGTCTGCCGACTCCAGGGGCACGACTGCCGCCATGGGGGGATACACCGTTGACCTAACGGCGCTCGCCGAAGCCGGCAAGATCGACCCGGTCATCGGACGCGAAGCGGAGATCCGCCAACTCGTCGACATTCTGCTGCGGCGGAGACAGAACAACCCGATCCTCACCGGTGAGCCGGGGGTGGGCAAGACCGCCGTCGTCGAGGGCCTCGCGCTCAGGATCGTGCGGGGCGAGGTGCCGCCGGCCCTCGCCGGCATCCGCCTGCGCACGCTCGATCTCGGCCTGCTGCAGGCCGGGGCGAGCGTGAAAGGGGAGTTCGAAAACCGGCTCCGGCAGGTGATCGACGAAGTGAAAGCGAGCGCGGTGCCGATCGTATTGTTCATCGACGAGGCGCACACGCTGATCGGCGCGGGCGGGCAGGCGGGGCAGAACGACGCGGCAAACCTGCTGAAGCCGGCGCTCGCCCGCGGCGAGTTGCGGACGATCGCCGCGACCACGTGGTCCGAGTATAAGAAATATTTCGAGAAGGATGCGGCGCTGGCGCGGCGCTTCCAGGTCGTGAAGGTCGAGGAGCCCGATACCGAAACGGCGGTCCACATGGTGCGCGGCATTGCGCAGGCGATGTCGGCGCACCATGGCGTGAGCATTCGCGAAGAGGCGATCCGCGCGGCGGTCGACCTGTCGAGCCGATACCTCGCGGGACGGCAACTGCCCGACAAGGCCATCGGCGTGCTCGACACCGCGTGCGCCCGCGTCGCGCTTTCGCGGGCCGGGCGGCCGGGCCCGGTCGAAGACATCTACACGCTCGTCGCGAACATCGACCGCGAGCTTGCCGCGTTGCGCGACGAGGACGGAGCGGCGGCGCGGATCGCCGAGCTCGAACGGCGCCGCACGGTGTTGGAAGGCGACCTCGGCCGATTGCATGAGGAGTGGGCGGCGCAGAGGGATGTGGTCGACGAAATCGACGCACTGAACGGGAAGGGTCGGAACCGCACTTCTCCTGCGCGGGACGAGCTGGCCGGCCGAAGGGCCGCGTTGCGCGAGCTTCACCGTGCGATGCCGCTGGCGTTCGAGTGCGTCGACGCGAACGTCATCGCGGACGTCGTCAGTGCGTGGACCGGCATTCCGCTCGGCCGGATGATCGGTGACGAGCTCGGGCGCGTGCGGAGTCTCGCGGCAATTCTCGCGCAGCGCGTCGTGGGCCAGGACGCTGCTCTCGCGCAGATCGCCGAGCGGGTGCAGATCGCGAAGGCCGGGCTCGAAGACCCGATCAAGCCGAAAGGCGTGTTCCTGCTGGTCGGCCCGTCAGGCGTGGGCAAGACCGAAACCGCTCTCGCGCTCGCGGACGCGCTGTACGGCGGCGAGCGCAATCTCGTCACGATCAACATGTCGGAGTACCAGGAGGCGCACAGCATCTCCGGCCTCAAGGGTTCGCCACCGGGCTACGTCGGCTACGGCGAAGGGGGCGTGCTGACCGAGGCGGTTCGCCGCCGGCCGTATTCGGTCGTGCTGCTCGACGAAGTCGAGAAAGCGCATCCCGATGTGCTGGAACTCTTCTTCCAGGTATTCGACAAGGGAGTGCTCGAAGACGGCGAAGGGCGCGCAGTGGATTTCCGGAACACCCTGATCCTGCTTACGTCGAATGCCGGAGCCGACCTCGTGATGCGCGCGGTCGAGGACGGTGTGACGACCGCGACCGACGAGGCGCCCCGCGTACCGACACCGCAGGAACTCGTCGAGCTGCTGCGTCCGACGCTGCAGAAGGTCTTCAAGCCCGCGTTCCTCGGCCGCCTGGTGATCGTGCCGTATTTCCCGATCGGCCCGGATGTCCTCGAGCGGATCGTCGCGCTGAAGCTGCGGCGCATCGGCGAGCGCATCACCGCCCGTCACGGCGCACGGGTCGATTTCGCGCCCACGCTGGCCGAACTGGTCGCCCAACGCTGCGATGACGTCGGCAGCGGTGCCCGCGACGCCGACGCCGTCCTGGCGCGGACCGTACTGGCCGGCATCTCGTCGCAGCTTCTCGACCGGATGGCGAAGGGCAAACCCGTCAAGCGCGTTGCCGTCTCGGCAAGCGACGGGATGACCCGGGTGAAGATCAATTGAACGGGCAATACGGCGAAACGCGAGGGGTCTGCGCCGGGGCGTCAGCCTCGTCGGATGCCGAGTAATTCATCGATCTGGCTGAGCGTCGAGCCGTCCTTGATTACCGTTGCGAGCCAGTCTTCGAGCGACATCTCCGCCCAGCCGGCGGCGCGCTCGACGAGAAGGGCGACCGGGCTGTGGGGTTCGTGGGTACGGAAATAGCGGACGGCCTCGTGCAGCAGGCCGATCGCGTCGGCGCGGGACGATCCGGTCGAGCCGGACACAGCGGTGTCGACTGCGGGGCGGTTTGAACCGGGCTCCCGATGCGGAAGCGGCTGGGTTGTCGTGGTGGCGGGATCGGTCGACACGGGGTCGAAACGCTCAAGACTCCGCCTGCATATTTCACCGCACGCGCCGAGTGCGTCCTCGATCGGCGCGAGGTGGGGTGCGGCCGCTGTAAAGCGCGCGTCGACTTCCTGCCGGAGTTCCGTGACCTGCGCCTGCGCCCGGCTCAGTTGCTCGCCGAGTGCCTCGAACCACGCTCGTCCCGACAACTCGGCGCTGCGGTCGAACTGTTCCCCCGCGAGCTTGCCTTCGGCGGCGCAGCGCTCCCGCGCACCGGCGTCCCGCAGCGCGAGGTTGTCGACCTCGCGCGACTCGCGATAGCGGTACCAGTCGTAGCCATCGTGAACCGACGCGGTCAGCGGAATCCTGCGGATTTCGTCGGCGAGCTGCGCGGACAGCCAGTCGAGCTTCGCAGCCCGTTCGTCCGCGCCGTCGCCGTCCAACGAGGGGTAGCCGCTGTCCCAGTAACGCCGCAATAGCCCCGTGACGAGCCGCAGTCCGAACGTCAGTCCGTCGAAGCCCTCGATCCGGGTCAGCGCCTCGGCGTACCAGGCGGCGATCTGGAGGTCCTTGCTGCGGCGGCAGAGTGTCTCCTCGCACAACTGCCGGACCCGTGCCCACTCCGCGCGCTTCGGCGCGGTCTCCCAGTCACCTTGCGCGAGCGCGGGGTCATCCGCGCGTCGCGCTTCGCGTATCTCGTCGAACAGCGCCGAGTAAGCCATGTCCTCCCCTTCAGGACACGCGTCCGAGATCGGCAAAAGTAACTGCTCCAATCGATCCAGGTCCATCCCGACACTTCCTTGGCATAAAAATGCCCGAAGCATATCATGCGCAACGCGAGCGGCAGTGCGTCCGGAAGGATGCGATCGGCCGCCGGCGATCAAATCGGCGTCGCCGGCTTCATCGTCGCGTGGCGCATGTGCAGCGACAATCCGAGCGCTGCGAGGTGGTGCGTGTCGCGGCCGAGGATTGCCTGCGACAGCGGCAGGAACTCCGTCTCCTCAAATTCGGCATGTGCGCGGTAGCAGTTCACGAGACCTTCGATTGCGGCGACGTCGAGACGGCTATCCTGACCCTTCGCGACGCGCTTGAGCTCCGGCTCGAGCCGCTTCCACGTCGCCTCGAGCTCACGGTGCTCTTCGGGGAGGCGCTTCGCGAGGCTCTGCACGCGCTCGCGTTCGGCGCCCGCCGCGGCACTCGCGAGCACCGCGGGGAAGAGCTCGCGCTCCTCGTCGAGATGGTGTTCGAACACCGCGTCGTGGAAGAATTCGAGCGCGGCCGCTGCGATCTGTCGCGCGCGCAGCCGGGGCCGAGCAATGCCGGCAGCTCGGCGAGCTGATCGAGCTTGCGGAGAATGCCGTCGTGGCAGTTCGAAAAGTCCTGGATAGGCGCGTCGCCTTGCTTCGGGGCGGATGACTCTTTCATGGCAGGGTCCGTGGGTTCGGTGGTTGCGTTCGCGATATCAGCGCCCGGTGGTCAGCGCCGGCAGCCAGGTCGAGATCTCGGGGACGCCGGCGATCAGCACGAGCACGAGCACGATCGCGGCGAAGAACGGGAGCGTCGCGCCGAACAGGGGTCCCATGCGGATGTCGGCCTGCACCATCGCGATGTAGAGGCCCGGCCCGACCGGCGGGGTCACGAGACCGATGACGGTTGCGAGCGTGCATACGACGCCGAAGTGGATTGGGTCGATGCCGAGGCTCGTGACGACCGGCATCAGCAGCGGCACGACGACGATCAGCACGCTGATACTCTCGAGGAACATGCCGAGCACGAGCATCATGACAATCACGAGCAGCAGGAACACGAACGGCGAGTCGGTGAGCCCCTTCATGTACTCGACGACGCGATCGGGCACGCCCTGGAACGCGAGCACCCAGCTCAGCACCGACGCGGCCGCGATCAGGCCGGTGATCGTCGCGGAGTTGACGCCGACTTCGAGCAGGATGCGGCCGAGGTCGCGCACGCGGATCTCACGGTACGCGAAGCCGAGCGCGAGCGCGATGATCGACGCGACCGCGCCCGACTCGGTCGGCGTCATGACGCCGGCCATGATCCCCCCAATGACGACGAGCGGGATCGTCGCCGGCACGAGGCCCTCGAGCAGCACGCGGATCGAGGCCGCGCGCTCGCCGCGCGTGCCCGCGGGAAGGCCAGAGTCGAAGACGCCGAACAGGAAAATCACGAGCGCGAGCGCCGCGACGATCAACACGCCGGGGATGACGCCGGCGATGAACAGCGGCGCGATCGGCTGCACCGCGACGACGCCGAAGATGATCATCAGCATCGACGGCGGGATGATCGGGCCGAGCAGCCCGGCGGACACGGTGACCGCGCCGGAGAACGCGCGGTCGTAGCCCTTGCGCTCCATCGCCGGGATCATCGTCTTGCTCATGACGCCGATCTGCGCGACGGCCGACCCGAGGATCGACGCCGCCATCGCGTTCGTGAAGAGGTTCGCGTACGCGAGGCCGCCCTTGAGGCCCCCGACGAGCACCTCGGCGACCGCGATCAGCCGCTGCGTCAGGCCCGCCTTGTTCATGATCTCGCCGACGAGCAGGAACAGCGGGATCGCGAGCAGGCTGTTGATCTCGAGCGCGCCGTAGAGCTGGATCGGGATCGAGTCGTACAGCACCGCGAGGTCGTTCGTCGCCATGAAAACGATCGCCGCGACGAGGATCGTGCCTACGATCGGAAGGCCCGGAACAGCAGGCCGAAGAACACGATCAGCGTGATCATTTGCGGCCTCCGGCGCACGCGCGCGCGTCGCGCAGGATCGCGGCGAAGTGGTGCAAGCCCATCAGCGTCAGCGCGAACGGCAGCACCGCGTAGTTGTACCAGCGCGGCAGCTGCGTCGTCGCGCCGAGCTCGATGCGGACTTCGGGCCGGGCGATCCACTCCCAGCCGAGCCACGCGACGAACGCGAACAGCGCGAGCATGACGACGCCGAGCGCCGCGATCAGGCCGTGACGCGCACGCGCCGGCAGCGCCTGCGGTAGGAAGTCGATCGTCACGAGCCGGCCGTGGTGGACGAGCAGCGACAGGCCGAACAGCGTCGCGAACACGAGCATCTGGACCGAGATTTCCTCCGCCCAGAAGATCGGCGCGCTGAAGAAATAGCGCAGGACGACCTGGGCCATCATGACGCAGGCGATCGCGGCGGTCAGCGCGATCACGAGCCCGCGCTCGATCACGGCGAGGCCTCGGTCGGTTTTTTGGATGAGATCGAACATCGGGGAATCCTTCGGGCAGCGCGATGCGGCGGGCCGGTTGCGGGCCGCCGCATCAGTCACGGAAGTTAAGTCGGACCGTCTTCTCGGCCGCTCAAAGGTCCTTCGCCTGACCGTAGAAGTCGGCGATCAGCGGGTTCTTCGCGATGTACTGGTCGCGGACCTTGCCGCCGACCGCCTGGAACGACGCGATGTCGGCTGCGATAACCTTCGCGCCGTCGGCCTTCGCCTTGTTCAGGTTCGCGACGTCGGCGTCTATCGCCGTCTTGAAGCCCCACTGCTCGGCGTCTATCGCCGTCGTGAAGCCCCACTGCTCGGCGTCGGCGACGACTTTCGCGATCATGTCGCGCTCGGCCTGCGAGCGCGTCGCCCAGTTGCTGAGCGTGAGGTTCGGCGCCTGCTGGTGGAACTTGAGCCCGACGAGCGCGTCGAGGCGACATCGACCGCGTCGAGCAGCTTCGTCGTCAGCGACGGCGCGACTTCGGACAGCGGCATCGCGGTCGGCGCCGCGCCGTTCGCGCTCCACCAGTCGTTGTAGACCGGGCTCGGGAACGACCGGATCTTCTTGTTCGCAAGGTCCGCGGCGGACGCGACCGGCTGCAGCGACAGCACGTGGCGCATGCCGGCAAAGACGTAGCCGAGACCGACGAGGCCGTGCTTGTCGAGCCGCGCGAGCATTTCCTTCGCGGCCGGCGTCGCGGCCGCGCGCGACGCGTGCGCGACGTCCTTGAACACATACGGCAGCGACCACGCGAGGAAGGACGCCTCGCGGTTCGACAGCCCGCCGGCGGTGAATACGCCGAACTGCATCGCGCCCGCCTGCATCAGGTTGATCATCTGCGCCTCGTTGCCGAGCTTCTGCAGCGGGCTGACGGCGATCTTCATCTTGCCGCCGGACGCGGTGGCGAGGTCGGTCGAGATCTTCTCGGACACTTGGTGCCAGACATGGGTGGGCGGCGTGATGTGGCCGAGCTTCAGGGTCTGGGCGTTTGTGGCGAACGCGGCGGCCGCGAGGGCGACGCCGGCGACGGCGGCGCGGACGAGTTTCTTGAATTTCATTTCGGTCTCCTCGGGGAATCGTTTATTTTAGGATCTGTCTGTCATTTCGCGTCGGGCTGCACGGCGGGCGCGGTGCGGCGGAACGCGTCGAGCTCGCCGCACGCGCGGTCGATCGCGACGATCGCCGGATAAGGCGCGAGGTCCACACCGAAGCGGCGGGCGCTCTCGACCTGCGGGACGGGATACACGTCGGCGAGCGTCGGTGCGTCGCCGAAGCAGAACCGGCCTCGCCGCTGGTCGCCGGCGAGCATCTTCTCGAGCGCGTCGAAGCCCGCGGTGATCCACGTCGCGCACCACGCTTTCACCGCGGCGTCGTCGCAGCCGAGCGTCTTTTTCACGTATTCGAGGACGCGGCGATTGTTCAGCGGGTGGATATCGCAGCCGACGACCGGCACGAGCGCGCGCACGCGGGCCCGGTCGTAGAGGTCGTCCGGCAGCAGCGCCGGCGTCGCGTAGCGCTCTTCGAGCCATTCGATGATCGCCGGCGTCTGAGAAGCGCTCCTGCGAGCGGCCCTTCCACAGCTCGTTTCGCACCAGGCGCTCGACGCCCTTCGCGTGATACAGGCGGCCCATCTCGCGCGACGACAGCACGATGCGCGCGGTGCGCGCGACGCGCGAGCGCTGGTACAGGTCGAACGCCTTCGCGAAGTCGTTGCCGTTCGCGCGCAGCGCCTCGCCGAACGTCACTGCGTCTTCCAGCGTCATGCACGCGCCCTGCGCCATGTACTGAGTCGTCGGGTGCGCAGCGTCGCCGAGCAGCGTGACGCGTCCGAACGACCACTGCGCAATCGGCTCTCGGTCCGCGGTCGCCCAGCGCTTCCAACTCTTCGGCAGGTCGATCAGCTGGCGCGCTTTCGGACAGATGCCCTGGAAATAGCTCTGCACCTCCTCGGCGCTGCCTTCGGTGACGCCCCACTCCTCCTTTTCGCGGCTGTGTCACGTACTGCGCGCGCACGACCGACTTCACGCCGTCGGCGCCGATCAGCGCGACGCCGCGGTGCGCGTTGCCGTGCTGGTCATACACCGTGACACTCTCCGCGTCCTGCTCGATGCGTTCGACGCGCGTCGAGGTCAGGAACTCGACGCGGCCGGTCTCCTGCGCGCCTTCGAGCAGCGACAGATGCACGTCGACGCGGTGAATCACCGCATACGGGTTGCCGAAGCGCTTGCGGAACGCCTCGCCGGTCTCGCCGATCTCCGGCGCCTGCTCGAGCACCTTGACCGAAAAACCCTGACGCACGAGCGCGAGTGCCGCCGCCAGGCCACCGATGCCGCCGCCGGCGACGATCACGGGAAGTTGCTGAGTCATCATTGTCTCCTCTATGGGGTCCGGGCAGCCGCGTCGGGCGCGGCCTGCCACCGACGGGGTTTACTCCGCTGCGCCGATCGTCAACGCTCCGCGCGACCGCGCCGGGGATCCGCATCGAGATTGCGCCGCTGTCCGCGGACACGGGCGCGCAGCTCGAGTCGGGCGACGCGGACCTCGCGGTCGGCTTCATTCCCGCGCTCGAAACCGGCTTCTACCACCAGGCGCTGTTCCGTCAGCAGTACGTCTGTCTCGGAGCCTGATGACACCGGGCTGCTATACGGAGCTGTTTTTTATCGACGAAACGACCGGACTCGCCGCCGGCCACCGCCCTTGCAACGCCTGTCTGAAAGGCCGGTTGCACGAATTTGCAGGGTACGGGAAGGCGGCCAATAAGGAATTAGCGCTGGCCGAGCGATGGAGCATTTCTGTTCTCGACCGAACCTTGCAAGCGGAGCGCGTCGGCGAAGTCGGCGCCCGACGCTATGTTGACGCCGAGGTCGCGGCCTTCCGCCCGGAATCTTCGGCCTGCTGAGCCGGAGCGGACATCAAGAACCACATCTAATCACTGCCGACGCGATATGGTTATGGACGCCGCAGGGCTACGAATACGGCGGCCCATTGCCCGAAACCGCCGTCGCCAAAGTATCACCCCTCTGTCCGTCGTCCGCACCTTCACCGCCAGATACCGGCCTGCAAATGTAGTCCGTTCGCACGCGGTACACCTTTCGGCGACGCGGCTGCACAGAACAGGACGGAGTAGGGTGTGCAGCGGCGGCGGCTTGCGCCCCCTTAAATACGCGCGGTGGAAGCCCATCGAGACCGCGCGAGCTCTTATACGTTGCCGTGCAATACGTGCTGGCGCCAAATCTGGCTACACGGTGGCTACACCGGCCGCAGAAAACAAAAAGGCCGGTTGCGTTGACCGGCCTAACTGCTTGAATCTATTGGTGGGGGCACTAGGATTCGAACCTAGGACCTACTGATTAAGAGTCAGCTGCTCTACCAACTGAGCTATACCCCCCCGAACACGCGCGATCGGAAACTTGCGTGTCGCATCTGTGCATTTGGTAGGCCGTGCGGGATTCGAACCTGCGACCAACGGATTAAAAGTCCGCTGCTCTACCAGCTGAGCTAACGACCCAAACGCAGAAGGATTGCGATTCTATGTAATATCGATTGTTCCGTCAACAAATCGGCGAAATCCGCTCGCGGACTTCGCGCGGATGCCGTCTAGACGCCGAACAAGCGGCGGAATCCCGCGCCGAACGCGGCCATGAAACCGGTTCTTCTCACCTCGCCCCTTGCTTCGTGTTGCATTGCCGCCCATTGAACGTCGATCATCAGCGAGTCGACGGTGCCGGCGGCGGTCGCCTCGACCGCGTGACGTCCGTTGAGCGCGGGTTCGAGCGACAGCGAGCTGTGTTTGCGCAGCGCCGAGTTGATGACGAGCTTGAGGTAACCGGAGCGCACCGGCTTCGGCACGAAGCGGTAGATCTGACCCTGATTGATCAATGCGGTCACGGTGTCCGCGTCGCCGTCATCGGTCAGCATGACGGTCACGATTTCCGGATGGCGGCTCTTCATCAGGCGGACGAGGCGCGTCGCGTCGATCGATCCGACGCGCGTCTCGGAGACGATGACGGAGACGGGCTCCCTGTTCAGGATG
Source organism: Aromatoleum sp. (assembly GCF_036675785.1). Classification (NCBI taxonomy): domain Bacteria; kingdom Pseudomonadati; phylum Pseudomonadota; class Betaproteobacteria; order Rhodocyclales; family Rhodocyclaceae; genus Aromatoleum; species Aromatoleum sp. The sequence continues at coordinate 26,506 of NZ_JAKFEF010000010.1, read as the reverse complement.
TCGACGGCGTCGGCAAGGTTCTGGGTATAGGAAACTTTTGCCGCTTCGCCGACGACGTCCGACACGGCCTGCGCCATCGCCGGGTCGTCGTCGATGACGAGGATGCAGTCCCCGTTTGCGACGAGCGGCGTTTCCTCGGTGACTTCCTCTCCCGATTCGGCCGGGCGGCTTCGCGCGATTTCGGCCGCTTGCGCGACGACTTGCGGCAACTCGCCGATGTTCCACGGCTTGTTGATGAAACGGAATACCTCGCTCTCATTCACCGACTTGACGATCGCCGGCATGTCGGAATAACCGGTGAGAAGGATCCGCATCGTGCGCGGCGACAGGCGCTTCACTTCCCGAAGCACTTCGACCCCGGTCATGACGGGCATGCGCTGATCGCTGATCACGACGTCGAAGTCATGCTGCTGCACGAGCGCCAAAGCCTCCTGACCGCTGCCGGCCGTGTGCACCTCGAACTCTCTTTGCAGCAGCCATTGCAGCGACCGGACGATATTGGGCTCGTCGTCGATGCACAGAATCTTGCTTTTGTCTCTTGTCATGTCGCGTTCCTGCACGTCCTACGCCGCGCTCACCAGCGGCTGCTGCGCCACGGGCAGCGTCACGGTGAAAGTCGTGCCAGCGCCGGCCCGGGTCGCGACCTTGATCTCGCCGCCGTGCTGCGAAACGATGTCCTTCGCGATCGCGAGGCCGAGTCCCGTGCCTTCGCCGGCCGGCTTGGTCGTGAAGTAAAGCTCGAAGATATGGGGCAGCGCTTCGTCCGGAATTCCGCGCCCGGTATCCGCGATCTCGATCCGAGCCTTGCTTCCGGCGGCGATCGTGCGGATCGTGATGCGCCCGGCGCCGTCGATCGCGTGAGCCGCGTTGTTGATCAGGTTGAGGAATACCTGATTGAGCTGCGAAGGGTTGCACTCGATCGCGGGCACTTCGCCGTATTCCTCGACCAGCTCGATGCTTTTCGGGATCACGGATTTCGCGATATAGGCGACCGTGTGCAGCGACTTGTTCAGGTCCGCGTGTGCGATGGCCGCGCGGTCGAGTCGCGTGAAATCCCGGAGGTTCACGACCATCTCGGACATCTGGCTGATGCCGTCGAGAACGTCGCCGAGCATTTCCTGCAGCATCGCGATGTCGACGGCGCCGCTCTCGAGCTTGTCGAGGTTCGCCTTCAGCTGCGAGACCTTGAGGGTGACCTTGTCGCCTTCGACGTCCTTCAGAATCATCGACATGCGGGCGGCGACCTTCATCGGCAGATCCATGCCGCCGAGCGCTTCGCGGACCATCAGCACGTTGTTCTGCGAAAAGGCGAGCGGCGTGTTGAGCTGGTGCGCGACGCCCGCGACCATCTGGCCGAGCGACGCCATTTTTTCGGATTGGGCGAGCTGCTGGTGGCTGTGCTCCCGTTCTTTCTCCTGGCGCTGGATGATCTTTTCGGCGCGTCGCACGATCAGGAGCAGGCCGCAAAAGAGCAGCGCAAGGAGCAGCGCGACCGCGCCGAGCTGGCGGTCCGACGTCGCATCGACCTTTGCCTGGTTTTCGAGCGCCGCATCGGCCACCTTGCGCTGGTTCGCCTCGGTGGCAATCTGGATCTCGGACGACGTCTGCTCGATCCGGTCCAGAAACGGGGTGACGTCCGAGTACACTTCGAATACGCCGACGACGCGCGATGAGCCGGGCTCGAGTACGGGAAGATAGCTCGAAATGAGGTCCCGGTTCTCGACCTTGCCTTCGAACGCGGAAAACGTGTCGCGGTGGGTCAATTCGCTTTTCGGCGTGCCGTCGAGCGCGGCGCCGCGCCAACCGGCGTTGGAACTCTTGTCTTCGCCGATCTGCGCATGCTCCGACGAATAGACGGTGATGCCGCGCAGGTCGAAGACCTTGATCTTGAAGACGGTGCTCTTGCGCATCGACTCGAACACTTTCGCGTCGAGCTCGCGGAATCCCGGCAGGGCCATGATGCGCTGGCCGATTTCGGCGAAGCACGCTTTCTTTTGGGAGGCCGCGGACGCGGTGCCGTTGCTCGTGGTGTCCGGCAGAGTGCGGCAGTGCTCGGCGTCGAGCGCCCGTGCCTGCGCGACGAAGGGGGCGAAATCCTTCGCCCATAGCGCGTTCGCGAACAATCGCGTCAGGTTGACGTTGCCCGATTCATGGATTGCCAGCAGGTCGCGCCGCGCGGACTCGTCCTGCCGCTTCGCGAACACCCGCTGTACGTCGTTGAAAAACGCGCCCTGTTGTTCCTGGACCTGCCGGAGGAGAGCTCCCTGCTGTTGTTCGAAGTAGATCAGGGTCAGGGCCACGAGGCAGAACATGCCAAGGCTGGCCAGCGTGAAATGGCGCACAAGCCGAAAGCGCATCGAAAGGATCCCGAAAAGGTTGTTATCCCGGCGTCAAGCTGCCGGATGTTACAAAACCCTTCTGGAAGCAGGGCTGATATAGATCAACCCCCCACTGGATGGCTCTGACGCGTGGTCGAGATCGGGTGGCGCGTCTTACTGGTAGGGCGTGGGGTCGGGGACGCCGGCCGCCTCGAAGCCCGCGCGCCGCAACCGGCACGCGTCGCATGCGCCGCAGGCGCGGCCCGCCTCGTCGGCCTGATAGCACGAGACGGTCTGGGCGTAGTCGACGCCGAGCGAGATTCCGCGCTGGATGATCTGCGCTTTTGACAAATCGATCAGCGGAGCGTGGATCGTGATGTGCGACCCTTCGACGCCTGCCTTTGTCGCGAGATTGGCCATCGTCTCGAACGCCGCGATGAATTCGGGGCGGCAGTCCGGGTAGCCGGAGTAGTCGACCGCATTCACGCCGACGAAGATGTCGCGTGCGTCGAGCACTTCGGCCCACGCCAACGCGATCGACAGCATGACCGTGTTGCGGGCGGGCACGTAAGTGACCGGAATGCCCTCGGCGTCGCCCCCGGTGGGCACCGGGATGCTCGCGTCGGTCAGTGCCGATCCGCCGAATTCGCCGAGGTTCACGCGCGCGAGGCGGTGCTCCCGTGCGCCGAGCGTCCGGGCGACGAGTTTCGACGCGGTCAGTTCCGCGGCGTGACGCTGGCCGTATGCGATCGACAACGCGAAGCACTCGAAACCGATGTCCCGTGCGATGGCAAGGCAGGTCGCGGAGTCGAGTCCGCCGGAGAGCAATACGATGGCGCGCTGGGGATCGGTCACGGCAGGTGAAGTCACGAGCGAGGGAATCGGGTGCGGCGGGCCGAGCGGGCGGATTCAGCGGCCCCGAGCATCGCTCCACAGCACCTTGTGCAATTGGAGTTGAAAGCGGACCGGCAGGCGGTCCCGTACGATCCAGTCGGCGAGCAGCGCAGGGTCCAGTTTGCCATGTACCGGTGACAGCAACACGGTGCAGCGGCGGGCGAGTCCGTGTTCGGCGATACGCGCCCTTGCCCAGTCGTAGTCCGCCTCGCCCCCGAGGACGATTTTCACCTCGTCGTGTCCGTTCAGCAACGGTAGGTTTTCCCAGCGGTTTCGATCCGTCTCCCCGGACCCGGGTGCCTTGAGATCCACGATCCGCGATACGCGGGGATCGACGGCGGAAATGTCGAGCGCACCGCTGGTCTCGAGCGACACCGAAAAACCGGCGTCGCATAGCGCCTTCAGCAAGGGAAGGCAGGCCTTCTGCGCCAGCGGCTCGCCGCCGGTGACGCATACGTGCGCGATTCCATGGCTCGCAACGTCTTCGACGATCGCCTCGAGACTGCGGCTTTCGCCGCCGTGGAATGCATATTCGGTATCGCACCAGACGCAACGCAGCGGGCAGCCGGTGAGCCGGACGAACACTGTCGGGAGCCCGACGCGCGTCGATTCGCCTTGCAGCGACGAGAAGATTTCCGTAATCCGCAGTTTCGGGCTGCGATCCGGTGCTGCCACTGTCATGGACCGCTCAGGGTGTCTTCTTCGCGAGCCGCTGCTTGGCCGCGGTCGCGGCAGAACTGTCGGGGAAGCGCTCAACGACTTTCTTCAGCGTCTCCTGCGAGCTTTTCGCGTCGCCCAGCGCCTGCTGGCTGTTCGCGAGTCCGAGGAGTGCGTCCGGGGCGACCGGGTCGCGCGGCCAGTTCGTCAGCACAGCGTTGAAATACTTGCTCGCGGTCGCGACTTCCTTCGCCTGCAGTGCGGCATTGCCGGCCCAGAAGTGGGCGCCGGGCAGCAGCGAACTGCGCGGATGCTGGCTGATGAACTGCTCGAAGCCGGCAAGCGCGTCCTTGTATTTCGCTTCCTTGAGAAGGTTCAGGGCCGTCTCGTAAGCGGCCGATTCGGCGGCAGGGTCCGCGGGAGGCGTTGCCGGCGCGGACGCGGTGCGGCTGCTCTCGATCTGCCGGACGCGATTGTCGAGGTCGACGTAGAAATCGCGCTGGCGCTGCTTCAGCGATTCCATTTCGTGACGCAGGACCTCGATCTGCCCGTTAAGCTTCGAAATCTCGGCCTTGAGCAACTCGTTCTGGCTCGCCAGTTCGAGTTGCCCGCGGCTGCTCGCCTCCAGCCGCTCGAGTCGATTGTTCGACTCCGAGCGCAACTCGTTGATCGCCCGCCGGGCTTCTTCGTCGCTGAAGAGGCCCGCTTGCGCGGGCCCGACCGACGACAGCGCCAGCAGCATTGTCAGCGGCAGGAGGCGCTTCATCAAAACTCGCCCGAGTAGAGCATGTCGCCGCGGCGGTTCTGGGCGAAGCAGGTTTCATTGCTTTCGCTGCAGCGCGGCTTTTCTTCGCCGAGGCTCACGGACTCGATCTGCGACTCCTTCGCGCCCAGCAGCGTCAGCGCCTGACGCACCGCGTCGGCACGCTTCTGGCCCAGCGCGACGTTGTATTCGCGGCTGCCGCGTTCGTCGGTGTTGCCCTGGATCAGCATCTTCATCTGCGGATTCTGGACCAGGAAGCGGGCGTGCGCTTCGACGAGCGGGCGGGCATCGGCCTTGATCACGAACTGATCGAAGTCGAAGAACACCGAGCGCTTGGACAGGATGTTGTTCGGGTCGGTCAGCGCGGCGATGCCGGAACCCGCGGGGCTGGGCGCGGTCACCGTGGGGACGCCGGTGCCGGGCGTGCTGGAGCGGTCTTCGACCGTCGTGCCGGTTTGATCGAAGGTGCCGGTGCTGCTGCAGGCAGCAAGCAGCACGGACAGCAGTGCGGGTAGAGTAAGTTTCTTCATTGGATTTTCCCTGTATTGGACGAACAGCAGTGTTGCTACCGGATGAGCGGGCCCCATGAGGGCTCGCGCACGTCGGCTGCCTGCACCGATAGACGCTGTTTCACCCGGCCATCGGTCGAGACGGCTGCAAGAACGCCCCGGCCTCCGCTTTCGGAGGCGTAGAGGATCATGCGGCTGTTGGGGGCGAAGCTGGGTGACTCGTCGCGTGCCGAGTCGGTGAGGATCGTGGTTTGACGGGTAGCGAGGTCCATGACCGCCACCTGAAAGCGCCCGCTGTTCCGGCTGATGAACGCGAGATTCCGTCCATCCGGGGAAAGGCGTGGCGTCACGTTGTAACTGCCGTCGAAAGTGACCCGCTCGGCGCCGCCGCCTGCGGAGGAAATCCGGTAGATCTGCGGGCTGCCGCCGCGATCCGAGGTGAAATAGATCCACTGGCCGTCGGGCGACCAGGCGGGTTCGGTGTCGATGCCCGGCGAGGTCGCGAGGCGGCGCACACCCGACCCGTCGGCGTTGAGGACGTAGAGCTGCGACTGGCCATCCTTCGTCAGTACGACCGCGAGGCGCTGTCCGTCCGGCGACCAGGCGGGAGCCGAATTTGAACCCTTGAAGTTCGCGACGACCTGGCGCTGGCCGGTCGCAAGCGTATGGACGTAGACGACGGGCTTCTTCGCTTCGAAGGACACGTACGCGAGACGCTGTCCGTCCGGCGCCCACGCGGGGGAGATGATCGGTTCGCGCGAGGCGAGCGCGGTCTGCGCGTTCATGCCGTCCGCGTCGGCGATCTGCAGCTCGTAGCGCGGCCCGCTTTTCACGACGTAGGCGACCCGGGTCGCGAAATAGCCGGGCTGGCCGGTGAGTTTCTCGTAGACGAAATCGGCGATGCGGTGCGCCGTCGCGCGGTTTTGCGCCGGGGCCATGCGCAGTGCGAGCGCGCCCAGTTCGACCTGCTTCTGCGTGTCGAAGAGGCGGAAGCGGACATCGTAGCGGCCGTCGGCCTGAGGGTAGATGCTGCCGCTGAGCACGGCGTCGGCGCCGCGGCCCCGAATCGCGGCGAGGTCGGGCATCGTCGTGACCGGGACCGTGACCAGCCCCATGTCGACGAGACTGAAGAGACCGCTGCGCTCGAGGTCCGCGCGGACGACCTCGGTGACCCCGCGCGGAAGCGCGGCTTCGTTCTCGAACATCGGAATCGCGACTGGAAAGCGCGTTGCGCCAGTGCCGGTGATCTCGATCGACAGTTGCGCCTCGGCCGCGCACGACAGCGCGGCGAGCGAAGCGACGAGCAGCAGGCGGATGTTCGAGAGGAGCTTGGTCATGGCTTATTGATGACGTTAATCGACAATTATAGCTAACAGCGGATCGGGACGCAGAAAGGAAAGCGTTCGGCGCGTACTCAGCCTTCGTCGAGCGGCCTGAACCTCAGTTCGAGTGTCCGTTCGAAAAGTTCCTTCTGTTCCGGCAGCGGCAACGGGCTCGATCGCCGGATCGCCCGTTCGATCGCATCGTCGAGCGCGGGGACGCCGGACGAGCGCTTCAGGCGGATCGCGAGGACTTCGCCGCTCGGGAGTTGATCGACGTCGAAGACCGCTTCGGGATTGCCGGAGAGGCCGGGCGGGCGCAGCAGGTTTCCGCGCACCTTCGTGCGAATCGCGTTGGTGTAGGCGTCCTTCGCGCCGGCCGAACGCGCGGCGGCGACGCGCGCGGCGTCGTCGCGCATCATGCGCTCGAGCTGCGTGCGCTGGGTTTCCTGCGCCAGCCGTTCCGCCAGGTAATCGTCCTTCGGCGGCACGACCTCGCGCGGTTTCTCGGGTTCCGGTTTCTTCGGTTCGGGTTTCTTCGCTTCCGGTTTCGGCTCGGGCTTTTTCGGTTCGGGTGCTGGTTCCGGCTTCTTGGACTCCGGCTTGGGTTCGGGTTTTTTCGGTTCCGGCTTTTTCGGTTCGGGCGCCTTCGTCGCGATGTCGGGCTTGGCCGGCGCTTTCGGCTCGGGTTTCGGCGGCTCGGGTTTAGGCGGCTCGGGTTTAGGCGGCGGCGCTTTGGGGGGTTCCGATTTCGGTGCGGGTTTCGGCGGTTCGGGGGCGGGCGGCGGCGGAGGCGGCGCCGGACGCGACGGGACGGCCGCGACGAGATCGACCTGCATCGATGCAGGCGGCGCGCTTTGCCAGCGAACGCCGAACACGAGGAACGCGATCAGCGCGAGATGGACCGCGACGGTCAGTCCGAGCGATGCCCATTTTCCCGGTTGATCGTGGTCGGAATGAGGAGTCCAGTGCTTCATCGCCCGCCGCTGCCGGCCTGCGTCTGCAGACCCACCTTCTGGACGCCGGCCTGCCGCAGTCCGTTCAACGTATCCATGACCTTCTCGTAGCTCACGCGCTTGTCGGCAGCGACGACGACGGGTTGCGCCGGGTTGCGCCCGATCGCGGCGCGCAACTCGCGCAGGAGTTCCAGGTTGCTCAACGGGCGTTCGCCCGCGCCGCCGGTGGCCTTCAACGCGAGCGAGCCGTCCTGTTTGACGACCACGACCATCGCTTCGGCCGGCGGCTGGGGGACGTCGGCAACGGACGGCAGTTCGACGTTGCCGGTCTGGATCATCGGCGCGGTGACCATGAAGATCACGAGCAGGACCAGCATCACGTCGATGTACGGTACGACGTTGATCTGGTTCATCAGGCGGCGCTGGCGCATCGTCGGGCTCCGCCGTTCAGCGCAACTGGCGCTGCAGGATGTTCGAGAATTCTTCGATGAAGCTCTCGAAGCGGATGCCGATGCGGTCGATGTCGTGGGCGAAGCGGTTGTAGGCGACAACCGCCGGAATCGCCGCGAAGAGGCCGATTGCCGTGGCGACGAGCGCCTCGGCGATGCCCGGGGCGACCTGGGCCAGCGTCGCCGAGCTGACGTTCGACAGACCGCGGAACGCGTTCATGATCCCCCAGACCGTCCCGAGCAGGCCGATGTAGGGAGAGACCGAGCCGACCGACGCGAGAAACGCGAGGTGCGCTTCGAGGTCGTCGACCTCGCGCTGGTAGGTGGCGCGCATCGCGCGGCGCGCACCGTCGATGGTCGCGGCGTGATCGTGACTCTTGGCGCGCAGCTTCGTGAATTCGCGATAGCCCGCCTCGAAGATGCGTTCCAAGCCGCCGCTCTGGTGGCGCGCCGCGGCGGCCGACTGGAACAGCCCGTTGAGGTCTCCTCCGCTCCAGAAGTCGCGTTCGAAGCCATTGGTCTTGGTGCGCGCGGCGCGGATCTGGAACCACTTGCGGAAAATCCAGTACCACGAGACGAGCGAGAGGCTGGCGAGCAGCGTCATCACGAGCTGGACGAGGACGCTCGCCTCGCTGATCAGACTGATGATCGAGAGATCCTGGGTGACATTCATGCTTGAACGAGTTCTTCGAGTTTGTTGCGGACTTCGGTGGGCAGGGGGACGGGACGCTTCTTGTCGAGGTTGACGCAGGCGATGACGAAGCGGCCTTCGAACAGCAGGTCGCCGCCGCGCACGATCTTCTGCCTGAACACCAGGCTCGCGCCGCCGAGCGAGTCGACGTGCGACACGACGTGTAACGCATCGTCGAGCAATCCGGGTGACAGGTAATCGGCTTGTACCGAGCGGACGACGAACGCGATCCGTTGTCCTGCAAGCAGCGCCTTCTGCTCGAACCCGATTTCGCGCAGGCATTCGGTCCGTGCGCGCTCGCAGAATCGGAGGTAATTCGCGTAATAGACGACGCCGGCGGCGTCGGTGTCTTCATAGTAGACGCGGACCGGCAGCGAGAAGCGGACGCGTCCGGCGGCTGATGCGAACTGCTCGGTGGTGTGCATCGCAGCATTCTAGCCGACTCGGAGTCTCCGCTGTACGCCGAAAGGCCTCGCCGATCTCTCAAAAAGTAAGGCGAATCGGGTAGGTGCGAAATCGCGGCACTATCCGGAAGGGGTAGAAAACCCAGTCGTGACGGGCGATTTGCGCAAACCCGGTTTTCAAAATGCTATTCTTCGGGGCTCCCCCGATTCACGTGACGATCCGTCAGGACAGGCTGCAACGTGGTCCTTCCCTTTTTCGGCAAGAAGCCCGTTCCGGGCACACGCCCTGCCGGCGACGCCGGAGGAAGTCCTGCGCCCGACGCCGCGCCGCTGCCCGCGGCGGAGCTGTCGTCGCCCGACCTTACCGACCATGCGCCGGACGCGCTGGCACAGTACGCCGATCTCGTCGAAGTCCGGGAAGTCGGGGCGGGGATCGGTGCGGTGTATGAGGAAGCCGCGGTCCTCTATGCGAACGGCAATGTTCCGGCGGCCGAGGCGGTGCTCGACAGCCCGTCCAATCACGCGCGCGAGGGCGTCTGGATGATGCTTCTCGACCTGTACCGGCTGACCGGCCAGCGCCAGCGATTCGAAACCCGCGTGCTGGACTACGCGACCCGCTTCGAGCGATCGCCGCCGCCGTGGCTGGACCTGTCGGCCGTGCCGGCCCGCGAGCGTCCGCACCCGCGGCCGCTCGTCACGCTTTCCGGCAGCCTTTCCGGTCAGGCCGCGGCCCAGTTCGAGCAGATCGCGGTCATCGGCAAGAAAAGCGGCACGATACGCATCGATCTCGGTCATCTTCGCTCCGTCGACGAGAACGGGTGCGCGATGTTCCGGCAGCTGCTGAAGGAACTCGCGGCGGAGCGTGTCACGGTGTCGCTGCTGAAATGCGCGCGGCTCGCCGACATGCTCGTCGGGCAGGTGCATCCGGGGTGCGCCGAGGGCCGCGACGGATGGCTGCTGCTGCTCGAAATGCTGCAGCACACCGGCGAGCAGGATCGCTTCGAGCAACTTGCGGTCGACTACGCGATCACCTTCGAGGAATCCCCGCCGTCGTGGGAGCCGAAGGCCGAGCAGGAGGCCCAATCGACCGCCGCGCTCGAAGCGGTCGCCGCCGCGAAAGAAGGTTTCAGTCTCGACGGCGAAGTGACCGGCGCCGCGGCCGAGAGCATGCGAAAGCTCGCTGCGTACGCCGCGGAGCGTCAGCGGGTCGAGGTCGACTGCGTGGGGCTGCGACGCATGGATTTCGTCAGCGCGGGCATGTTGTTCAACACGCTCGCCGACATGAAGACGCAGGGCAAGCAGGTCATTCTTAAAAACGTGAATGCCATGGTCGCCGCATTATTGCGCGTCATGAGCGTCGATCAGGTGGCGCAGGTGACGCTCCGCGCGTGACTGCGCAGCCGCCGCGGCTGAGCATAAGGAAAACCCGATGGAACAGTATCACGGCACCACGATCCTCTCGGTGCGTCGCGGCCGGCGCGTAGCGCTCGGCGGCGACGGCCAGGTCACGTTGGGCAACATCGTCATCAAGGCCTCCGCGCGCAAGGTGCGGACGATCTATCAGGGGAAGATCCTCGCCGGGTTCGCCGGCGGGACCGCCGACGCCTTCACGCTCTTCGAGCGCTTCGAGGCCAAGCTCGAAAAGCATCAGGGCAATCTGCTCAGGAGTGCCGTCGAACTCGCGAAGGACTGGCGCACCGACCGCATGCTGCGCCGGCTCGAAGCAATGCTTGCGGTCGCCGATCCCGAGCACTCACTCGTGATCACCGGCAACGGCGACGTGCTCGAGCCCGAGGAGGGCATCGTCGCGATCGGCAGCGGCGGCGCGTACGCGCAGTCGGCGGCGCGCGCCCTGCTCGAGAACACCGAGCTGTCGCCCGAGGTAATCGTCAAGAAGTCGCTGGAGATCGCGGGCGACCTCTGCATCTACACGAACCAGAGCCACGTGATCGAGGTACTCGAGGGATGACCCAAATGACCCCCCCGGAGATCGTCTCCGAACTCGACAAGCACATCGTCGGACAGGGCAAGGCGAAGAAGGCCGTCGCGATCGCGCTGCGCAACCGCTGGCGCCGTGCGCAGGTCGAGGAGCCGCTGCGCAGCGAGATCACGCCGAAGAACATCCTGATGATCGGGCCGACCGGCGTCGGCAAGACCGAGATCGCGCGGCGCCTCGCGCGGCTAGCGAATGCGCCGTTCATCAAGATCGAGGCGACGAAATTCACCGAGGTCGGCTACGTCGGCCGCGATGTGGATACGATCATCCGCGATCTCGCCGAAATCGCGGTCAAGGACGGCCGCGAGCGCGCGATGAAGACCGTCCGCGACCGCGCGCTCGACGCGGCCGAAGACCGCGTCCTCGACGCACTGCTGCCGCCGGCGCGCCCGGTCGGCCTCAACGAACCGGAGCCGGCCGATTCGGCGACCCGGCAGAAATTCCGCAAGCGCCTGCGCGAGGGCGAGCTCAACGACAAGGACATCGAGATCGAGGTCGCGGCGCAGCCGATGACCGCCGAAATCTTCGCGCCGCCCGGCATGGAGGAGCTCACGCAGCAGATCCAGGGGATGTTCCAGAACCTCGGCGGCGGCAAGAAGAAGGTGCGCAAGATGAAGATCGGCGAGGCGCTGAAGGCGCTGACCGACGAGGAAGCGGCGCGCCTGATCAACGACGAGGAGGTCAAGGCGGAAGCCGTGCGCGCGGTCGAGCAGAACGGCATCGTGTTCCTCGACGAGATCGACAAGGTCGCGTCGCGCGCCGAAGGGCAGGGCGCGGACGTGTCGCGCCAGGGCGTGCAGCGCGACCTGCTGCCGCTCGTCGAAGGGACGACGATCTCGACGAAGTACGGGATGATCAAGACCGATCACATCCTGTTCATCGCCAGCGGTGCGTTCCATCTCGCGAAGCCGAGCGACCTGATCCCCGAGCTGCAGGGGCGCTTTCCGATGCGCGTCGAGCTCGAAAGCCTGTCGGTCGACGACTTCAAGCGCATCCTGACGCAGACCGACGCCTGCCTCGTGCGCCAGTACCAGGCCTTGCTTGCGACCGACGGCGTCGAACTGGAATTCGCCGACGACGGCATCCGCCGCATGGCCGAGATCGCGTACCAGGTGAATGAAAAGACCGAGAACATCGGCGCGCGCCGGCTGTACACGGTGATGGAAAAACTCCTCGAAGAAGTCTCGTTTGACGCCGGAAAGATCGGTCTTGCGAAGGTGACTGTTGACGCGGCGTACGTCGACGCGCGGCTCGAAACCTTCGCCGAGCGCGAGGACCTCGCGCGCTACGTGCTGTAACTTCCCGGACGGCGTTGCGCCGTCCGGGAGTTCCCGCCATCCCCGAGGGTCGCCGCCCTGCCCACACCGGGCGGCGGCTCAACGTTGTCGCGCCGCCGGACGTTTCGATTCCCGTTCATGCTGCTTCGCATCGTCTCGATCCTTTTCCCGCTGTTCGCGATCACCGTGCTCGGCTACCTGGTTGGCCGGCGGCTGAAACCGGACCTGTCGCACGCGAACAAGCTGAACATGGACGTGTTCGTTCCGGCGCTCGTGTTCGCTGCCCTCGCGAACAAGGATTTCCGCATCGCGGATTTCGTCCCGCTGTCCGGTGCGACCTTGCTGATCGTCATCGGCTCCGGGCTCGCCGGCTGGCTGCTCGCGCGGCTGTCGCGGGTGCCGCCGAAGACTTTCGTGCCGCCGATCATGTTCAACAACTGCGGCAATCTCGGCCTCCCGCTCGCGGTGCTCGCGTTCGGCGACGCCGCGCTCGCGCCCATGGTCGTGATGTTCATGGTGTCGAACCTGCTGCATTTCTCGTTCGGCGCCTGGCTGCTCGACCACCGCAGCCGGATCTGGAACATCTGGACGGTGCCGTCGGTGCTCGCGACTTTCGCGGGCCTCGCGGTCGGCATCGCCGGGATCGCGATCTGGCCGCCGCTTCTCCTCGCGATCAAGATGCTCGGCGACATCTCGATTCCGCTGATGCTGTTCGGGCTCGGCGTGCGGCTGACCGACTCGAACATTTCGTCGATCGGGCTCGGCGTCTATGGCGCGGTCGCGCGGCCCGTCGCCGGGATGCTGATCGCGCTCGGCGTGATGCAGCTCGTCGATCTGCCGCCGGACCAGCAGGCGCTGCTGCTCGTGTTCGGCGCATTGCCGCCGGCGGTGCTGAACTTCATTTTCGCCGAGCGCTACCAGCAGCAGCCCGAAGCGGTCGCGTCGATCGTGCTGATCGGCAACGTCGCGGCGCTGCTGTTCCTGCCGATCGCGCTCGCGATCGTACTGCCGTAGGCGAGGCTGCGCGTTCGGTCAGCGCCGCCGCGGGCGACCCCGTCCGCGGCTTCGGCGGTCACCACATGTTTTCGACGACGAGGTGCGCCGGCGCGGCGCGGCGCGACAGCTTGTAGCCGAGGCGGTTCAGCAGCTTGCGGCCATCGTCGACCATCTGCGGATTGCCGCACAGCATGATGCGGCTGCGGTCGTGGTCGAGCGGGAAGCCGGCGGCGCGTTCGAGTTCGCCGTTTTCGATCAGCGTCGGGATGCGGTCCTGCAACGCGCCGTCGACCGGCTCGCGCGTGACGATCGGAACGTAGCGGAGCTTGTGCGCGGCGCCGCCGACGAGCGGGTGCGCGGCGAGGTCGGCGAGTTCGGCGCGGTATGCGAGCTCCGCTGCGAACCGCACGCTGTGGACGAGGACGATGCGTTCGTAATCGGTCCAGGTCGCCGGGTCGTGCAGGATCGAAATGTACGGCGCGAGGCCGGTGCCGGTCGCGATCAGCCACAGGTCGCGGCCGTCGACGAAGCGGTCGGTCGTCAGGAAGCCGTAGTTCATCCGTTCGACGAGGATGTCGTCGCCTTCGGCGAGTTGCGCGAGCCGGCTCGTGAATTCGCCGTCCGGCACGACGATCGAGTAGAACTCGAGGTGCTCGTCGTACGGCGCGGACACCATCGAATACGCGCGCCAGACGACTTCGTCGTCGTCCTTGCGCAAGCCGAGCCGCGCGAACTGTCCCGGTACGAAGCGGAATGTCGCGTCGCGCGTCGTGCGGAAGCTGAAGAGATGCGGCGTCCAGCGCCGGATCGCGAGGATGCACTCGGTCGTGAAGCGGTCGGCGGGCGTCGGCATCGGCGGCTCCGGGGTCCGTGAGCAATGTTGAGTAAATTACTCGGGTATGCCGGCGGCGGCAACCCGGGGACGAGACATGGTCGCGCTCAGCCGGCGCGGGTGGGGGTCACGACTGCCGTGGGCTCCGCGTCGATCCGGGTGGACGCCTCGACGACACCTTTCAGCAGGTCCACCGGCACAGGGAACACGATCGTCGAGGATTTGTCACCCGCGACCTGCGTCAGCGTTTGCAGGTAGCGCAGCTGCATCGCCGCCGGCTGACGCGACAGCATTTCGGCCGCCTCCATCAGGCTCTCGGCCGCCTGCTTCTCGCCCTCGGCGTGGATGACTTTAGCGCGCCGTTCGCGCTCGGCCTCGGCTTGGCGCGCGATCGCCCGGATCATTGTCTCATTGAGGTCGACGTGCTTGATCTCGACGTTGGTGACCTTGATCCCCCACCCGTCGGTCTGCGCGTCGAGGATCTGCTGCACGTCGAGGTTCAGCCGTTCGCGCTCGGCGAGCATCTCGTCGAGTTCGTGCTTGCCGAGCACCGCGCGTAGCGTCGTCTGCGCGAGCTGGCTCGTCGCGACCATGTAGTTCTCGACCTGGATGATCGCCTTCTCCGGGTCGACGACGCGGAAGAACACGATCGCGTTGACCTTCACCGACACGTTGTCGCGCGAGATCACGTCCTGGCTCGGCACGTCCATCGTCACGACGCGCAGGTCCACCTTGACCATCTGCTGCAGGCCGGGGATCACGATCACGAGGCCGGGCCCCTTGACCTTCCAGAAGCGGCCGAGCATGAAGATCACGCCGCGTTCGTACTCGCGCAGGATGCGGATCGCGCTGACCGCGATGACGATCAGGACGAGCAGGATGGTGCCGAGGCCGAGATTGATGTCGTAGATCACGGGGAACTCCTTTCGCTCGTGCCCGCCGCTATCGGTTCGACCTGGAGCGTCAGGCCGGACAGGCCGGTGACGCGCACGCGGTCGCCGGGCGCCAGCGGTTCGATCGCCGCGACGCGCCAGGATTCCCCGTGAACCTGCGCCCAAGTGCCGGCAGCCGTCGAGGACGTGACGACGCCGACGCAGCCGACGAGCGCTTCGCGGCCGCTAACGACGGCCCGCGTGCGCGTGCGCGCGGCGAGCCCGCCGACCGCGAGGATCAGCGCGGCGCTGACGAGCGCGAGCCCGGCGATGAACGGCAGCGGAATGCCGAAGCCGGGCGCGTCGCTATCCATCAGGAACAGCCCGCCGACGATGAACGCGATGACGCCGCCGATCCCGAGCGCGCCGAAGCTCGGTAGAAACGCTTCGGCAAGCATCAGCGTCGCGCCGATCGCGATCAGCGCGACGCCCGCCCAGTTGACCGGCAACAACTGGAACGCATACAGCGCGATGAGCAGGCAGATCAGGCCGGCAACGCCGGGTACGCCGAAGCCGGGGCTCGTGAATTCGAAGAACAACCCGTAGATGCCGATCATCATCAGCACGAGCGCGAGCTGCGGGTTCGACAGGAGCGCGAGAACGCCGGTGCGCCAATCGGGGTCGATGCGGCGCACGTCCGCGCCCGCGGTCGCGAGGCGCAGCTTGTTGCCGCTGTCGAGCGTCACTTCGCGGCCGTCGAGGCGGTCGAGCAGATCCTTCAGGTCGCTCGCGACGAGGTCGATTACGTCCGCCTTCAACGCCTCGTCGGCGGACAGGCTCGCCGCTTCGCGCACCGCGCGTTCGGCGAAGTCCGGGTTGCGGCCGCGCAGTTGCGCGAGGCTGCGCAGGTACGCGGCGGCGTCGTTCTCGATCTTCGCCTTCATCGCGTCGCCGCGGCCGGTGCGCTTCGGCGCGTCCGCGCCCGATTTGTCGGCGCCGTCATCCGCTTCGTCCGCGTCGGGCGGTTTTTCGCCGCCGGGAGCGCCGATCGCGACCGGCGTCGCCGCGCCGAGGTTCGTCGCCGGCGCCATCGCGGCGATGTGGCTGGCGTACAGGATGTAGGTGCCGGCGCTGGCGGCGCGCGCGCCGCCCGGACTCACGTAGGTCGCGACCGGGATCGGCGACGCGAGGATCTCGCGGATGATGATGCGCATCGACGCGTCGAGACCGCCCGGCGTGTCCATTTCGATGACCACGAGGCCGGCGTTCGCGGCGCGCGCCTTGTCGAGGCCGCGGCGGATGAAGTCCGACGTCGCGGGGCCGATGATGCCGTCCACGCGCAACGCGACGACTTGGGTGGCGGGAGCACCGGCCCCCCAGGCGATCGACGGCAAGCCGAGGCCGAACAGCAGCAACAGCAGTGCGATCAGTCGGTGCGACAACACGCGCATGCCCGCTCCCGCGAATGGAGGGACGGACGCGACGGCGCGAGGATCCGGGCATCCGCTCGTGTGAGTCGGATGCGGTGGAAGCGTTCCCGCCGCAGCCGGCTCCATCGCTGCACGGGGCGCAATGCGGGGCGCGGTGCGGAAACGGGACGAAAAAAGAGCACCGGTCTTGCGGACCGATGCTCCGTTCGAGCAGCGAGGCGTTTCGACGGCTTACGCCGTTTCGAGCGTCGGCAGCGCGATCTTGTTGTCCTTGCTGTGCTGGTAGTCGAGGAAGATGTGCTCCGCGCTCAGGATCTGGTACGTCCCGTCGTCGCGGCGATGCGTCGTGTCCTTCAGCCGGTAGGTGTAATGGCCGCAGGTCCAGCAGTCGAAGTTGCGCATGTGCGTGCACAGGCAGGTCTTGTCCATCACGCGCAGGCGGCGCGCGTCCGGATGCGCGGCGAGCTCGCGGTTGTACGCGGTGATGTACGCGCAGTTGCCGTTCGCGTCGAGGAGATAACCGTAGGCCTCGCAGTTCGGGCGAATGCCGGCGCCGATCGACGGGCTGCTCTTCAGCATGCGCATCGGGTAGCCGGTGGGCGAGATGTTGTTGACCTCGATGTCCTCTTCCTGCGCCGCGAAGTAGTGCTGCTGCACTTCGGGCGGCAGGCCGCATTCGTGCGACACGGTGAAGCGCGTCGCGACCTGCACCGCGGCGGCGCCGGCGTCGAGGAAGGACACCGCGTCGCTGCCGGTGAAGATGCCGCCGGCGGGGATCAGCGGGATGTCGAGCTTTTCGGCGGCGAGCCAGTCTCGGATCTCGGCGACGATCGCGTGCAGGTCGTACTGCGCCCAGTCCATGCCGAAGCCGAGGTGGCCGCCGGCGAGCGGCCCTTCGACGACGACGTAGTCGGGCAGGCGGTTCGTGCGCGCGGACTTGCGCAGGAAGAGCTGCAGCGCGCGCAGCGACGACACGATGATGCCGAGCTTGACGTCGCGAAAGCGCGGATGGTCCTCGATCAGGCCGAACGAGCCCAGATGCAGGCCGGCGGCGAGCGTGATGCCGTCGATGCCGGCGTCGAGCGCCGACCGCAGGCGCACGCGCAGCGTGTCCTTCGGCCCGTTCATCGTCAGCTTTTCCATGCAGTTGATGAAGATCAGGCCGTCGCCGCGCTTGCGCTCCATCGTGTGGCGCACATGCTTTTCGGTCGCCTCGGCGAGGAGACCCAGGTCGAACTGCACTTCGGACTTGTCCGCGTTCGCGACGTTGTACTTGTAGAACTTCAGCTTGTCGCGCGTGTATTTGGTGTCGTAGCGGCGGTCGCTGACCGTCGGAATCATCGCGTCCGAAATGTGCCCGATGCCGCCGAGCCGCGCGGCTTCGAGCGACAGCTCGGACGTGGAGATGTCGACACCCATTCCGCCAACCATGATCGGCACGTATTCCCTGCTGCCGAACCGCAGGCGGAAATCATCGACAGATTTCATGTTCATCTTCTATGTTGCTCGCTGTGCCCGGCAGCTGGAAATCGGGCAAACCGGGATTTTCCCACACCCGGCCACCGACGGGTAAGGCATCGCGCCCCGGTGCCTTTCGGCAGCCGGGGCGGGAAGGGAGGAGGCGTTGTCTTCGATGCGGCAGCTTCAGCGGATCATCCCGGCGCCGACGGTGTTGTTCGTGCTCTCGTCGATGACGATGAAAGCGCCGGTCGCGCGGTTGTCGGCGTACGGGTCCGCGAAGACCGGTTGGGCGAGTTTGAGTGTCAGGTTCGCGATATCGTTCATCGCGAGTGTCGTCGCCGCTTCGTGTTCGAGCGTATTCACGTCGAGCCGGTGGTCGATCTTCGCGACCTTCGCCTTCACTTCGCGCGTCGTGTGGCGCAGCAGGTAAGTGCGTGCCGGCGACAGCGGCGTCTCGGACAGCCAGCAGACCGTCGCGTCGATCTGCTTCGCCTGCTGCGGCTGCTCGGCCGTCTTGACGATCATGTCGCCGCGCGAGATGTCGATCTCGTCGGCGAGCAGCAGCGTCACCGACTGTTCGTGGATCGCGCGTCCGATGCTCGCGCCGCCGAGTTGGACGTCCTTGATCGTGCTGGTGCGACCCGACGGCAGCACCGTCACCGCGTCGCCGACCGCGATCTCACCGGACTCGACGCGCCCCATGAAGCCGCGGTAGTCGTGCAGCGCCGGGTTCGCGGAGTCCTGCGGGCGGCAGACGAACTGCACCGGGAAGCGGAAGTTCTCGGCCTGCTCGGTGTGCGCCGCGGGCACGGTCTCGAGGATCTGCAGCAGCGTCGGGCCGTCGTACCAGCCGAGGCGGTCGCCGCGGTCGACGATCATGTCGCCGTTCAGCGCCGACAACGGGATGAAGCGCACGTCCTTGATGCCGAGCTTGCCGGCGAACGCGAGGTAGTCGGCGCGGATGCGCTCGAATACCGCCTCGTCGTAGTCGACGAGGTCCATCTTGTTCACCGCGACGACGAGGTGCGGGATGCCGACGAGGCTCGCGAGGTAGGAATGGCGGCGCGTCTGCGTCAGCACGCCCTTGCGCGCGTCGACGAGGATGATCGCGAGGTTCGCCGTCGACGCGGCGGTCACCATGTTGCGGGTGTACTGCTCGTGGCCGGGCGCGTCGGCGATGATGTACTTGCGCGTGCCGGTCGAAAAATAGCGGTACGCGACGTCGATCGTGATGCCCTGTTCGCGCTCGGCCTGCAGGCCGTCGGTCAGCAGCGACAGGTCGACTGCGGTCGTGCCGCGCTTCGCGGAGGTCTTTTCGATCGCGTTCAGCGTGTCGGCGAGGATCGTCTTCGTGTCGAAGAGCAGGCGGCCGATCAGCGTGCTCTTGCCGTCGTCGACGCTGCCGCAGGTCAGGAAGCGCAGCAGGCCGTGGTCGGTGTCGGGCAGGTTTTCGATGGCGGACATTGTCGTAATTCCTTCGGATCTTTCAGAAATCTGTTGTTGCTGATGGGCCACGGGGGCCGCCGGGGCCGCCGGGGCCGTGTGCCGTATCCGCTCTGCGGCTGCGGAACGCGCGCTGCACCGCGCTTCCGCGCTGCGCGCTCAGACAGTCCTCGCCGCGCCGCGAACACCCCGCACGTCCGCGGCTGTGTTCGGCTTAGAAATACCCTTCCTTCTTCCGCTGCTCCATCGACGCTTCGGACGTCTGGTCGTCCATCCGGGTCGCGCCGCGTTCGGTGATCGTCGTCGTCGCGGTCTCGAGCAGGATTTTCGCGACGGTGTCGGCGTCGGATTCGACCGGCGCGGTGCAGGTGATGTCGCCGACGGTGCGGAAGCGCACGCGCACGTCCTCGACGACGTCGCCCGGGTTCGCCGGCGTGACGTCGGTCACCGGCTGCAGCAGGCCGTTCTTCCGCACGACGGGCCGCACGTGCGCGAAGTAGATCGACGGCAGCTCGAGTTGTTCGCGCTCGATGTACTGCCATACATCGAGTTCGGTCCAGTTGCTGATCGGGAACGCGCGGATGTTCTCGCCCTTGTGGCTGCGCGCGTTGTAGAGGTTCCACAGCTCGGGGCGCTGGTTCTTCGGGTCCCACTGACCGAACTCGTCGCGGAAGCTCATGATCCGCTCCTTCGCGCGCGCCTTCTCCTCGTCGCGCCGCGCGCCGCCGATGCACGCGTCGAAACCGAACTCCTCGATCGACTCGAGCAGCGTCACCGACTGATGCTTGTTGCGCGACTCGTCGGGCGTCTTCAATACGACGGTGCCGCGCGCCATCGAGTCCTCGACCGAGCGCACGATCAGCCGCTCGCCGAGCTCGGCGGCGCGCTTGTCGCGGAAGTCGGTGACTTCCTTGTAGTTGTGGCCGGTGTCGATGTGCATCAGTGGGAACGGGAAGCGGCCCGGGCGGAACGCCTTCTCGGCCAGGCGCAGCATGCAGATCGAGTCCTTGCCGCCGGAGAACAGCAGCACCGGGTTCGCGCACTGGCCGGCGACCTCGCGCATGATGTGGATCGCCTCGGCTTCGAGCCAGTCGAGGTGGGTCAGGGTTTGTCTGGTCAGCGTCGACATTTTTCGTTCTCGGATTTCAGCTCAAGGTTTCTTGTTCGTGGCCCGCAGCGCGCGCACCGCGGCCCGCACGCCGGCGCCCAGCGCGGCGAGGCGGCGGCGCAGGCCGGGGCGCGAATACGGTGCGGCGGGCGAAGCGTGCGGATGCGGTTCGAGTCGGCGGTTCATCGTTCAGCCCTTCTTGACGTGCAGCCCGCATTCCTTGCTCGCGGGATCCTCCCACCACCAGCGTCCGGCGCGCACGTCCTCGCCGACGGCGATCGCGCGCGTGCAGGGCGCGCAGCCGATGCTCGGGTAGAACTGGTCGTGCAGCGCGTTGTACGGCACGTCGTGCAGGCGGATGTAGGCCCAGACTTCGGTCTCGGACCAGTCCGACAGCGGGTTCAGTTTCACGAGGCCGTTGCCTTCGTCGAATTCGCGCAGCGGCAGCCCGCTGCGTGTCGTCGACTGCGCGGCGCGCAGGCCGGTGACCCACGCCTTCTTGCCGGCGAGCGCGCGGCGCAGCGGTTCGACCTTGCGGACGAAGCAGCATGCCTTTCTCAACTCGACCGAGTCGTAGAACGCATTCATGCCGTGCGTGCGCACGAAAGTTTCGACGGCGTCGGACTGCGGGAAGAACACTTTCAGCCGCGTCGCGTAGCGCTTCTCGACGTCGCCGATCAGTGCGTAGGTTTCGGCCGGCAGGCGGCCGGTGTCGAGCGAGAAGATCTCGATCGGCAGGTTTTCGCGCAGGATCAGGTCGGTCAGCACCATGTCCTCGGCGCCGAAGCTGTTCGCGAACGTCAGCTCGCCGGCCGCGCCGAACTCGTCGACCGCGGCGCGCAGCAGCGCGAGCGCGGTGGCGGACTTCGCTTCGACGCTCGCGCGCAGCGCGTCGGTCAGCTCCGGCCGCGTCGCCGGATTCGTCGTCGGCGCGCGCAGCAGCGTTACTGCACCACTCACGATTCCACCTGTTGCGCGCCCGGGCGCGCGACGCGCCGGAAGAGCGGCTGCGGGTGGGTGGCCGATGCCTGGTACGGTTGCGTGAAATCGGAAATGTTCGCGACCGCCGCTTCGAGCTGTTCGTCGGTGTAGCGGTCGGCGCGCGGCTGCAACGCGTCGAAGCCCGAGCGCGTCAGGTAGTTGAACTGGTCGCGCAACACGTCGCCGATCGCGCGCAACTCGCCAGTGTAGCCGTAGCGGGTGCGCAGCAGCGTGGCGATCGAGTAGCCGCGGCCGTCGGTGAACTTCGGGAAGTTCACCGCGACGATTCGGAACTGCGCGACGTCAGCGGCAAAGGCTTCGAGGTCGTCGTCGCCGGCGAGCCACACGCCCACTTCGCCGCGCGCGGCGCGATCGAGGAGTTGCGCGCGGTGCGCCTGCCAGACTTCCAGCGGGACGAGGACGTGGCCGGCGGGGACGACGGCCGCTACGGGCGTTTCGTCCTCGTCGAGCGCGAGGATGCGCCAGTCGTCGGAAACGATCCGGCCGTTCTTGATCAACTTAGGCATTGACGACCTTCCTTTGCGTCTGCTGTTCGCCGCCATAGACGCGCTGCTTGAACGGCTCGATGCCGAGACGATGCACCGTGTCGACGAAGCGCTCGCCCTCGTGGCGGTATTCGATATAGGTGTCGATGAGCTTTTCGACGACGTCCGCCATCTGGTCGCGCGCGAACGACGGGCCGATGACCTTGCCGAGCGCGGTGTCGTTGCCCTGCGTGCCGCCGATCGTCACCTGGTACCACTCCTGGCCGCTCTTATCGACGCCGAGGATGCCGATGTGGCCGACGTGGTGGTGGCCGCAGGAGTTCATGCAGCCCGAGATGTTGATGTCGATGTCGCCGATGTCGTAGAGATAGTCGAGGTCGTCGAAGCGCTGCTGGATCGACTGCGCGATGGGGATCGACTTCGCGTTCGCGAGCGAGCAGAAATCGCCGCCCGGGCAGCAGATGATGTCGGTCAGCAGGCCGATGTTCGGCGTCGCCAGCCCCGCCTCGCGGGCGAGCTGCCACAGCGTGTGGAGGTCGGACAGCCTGACGTCGGCGAGGACGACGTTCTGCTCGTGCGTCATTCGCGCTTCGCCGAAGCTGAAGCGGTCCGCCCAGCCGGCGACGAAGTCCATCTGCTCGGCGCTGATGTCGCCAGGCGCGATGCCGGTCTTCTTCAGCGACAGCGTGACCGACACGTAGCCGGGTTTCTTGTGCGCGCGCACGTTGCGCTTGACCCACGCGGCGAACGGCTTGCTCGCGGCGAGATGCGCCTCATGGACGACGTCGCGCGCGGGCAGCGTCTCGTAGTCGGGATCGACGAAATGCGCGGCGACGCGCTGCACTTCCGCTTCGGTCAGCGTATTCGGACCGTCCTTGACGTGCGCCCATTCCGCCTCGACCTGGCGCGCGAACTCCTCGGGCCCCAGCGCCTTGACGAGGATCTTGATGCGCGCCTTCCAGATGTTGTCGCGCCGGCCGTAGCGGTTATAAACGCGCAGGATCGACTCGCAGTACGTGATCAGGTGCTGCCACGGGACGAAGCTCGCGATCTCCTCGCCGAGGATCGGCGTGCGGCCGAGCCCACCGCCGACGAGCACGCGGAAGCCGACGTTGCCGTCGGCGTCGCGCTTGAGGTCGAGGCCGATGTCGTAGACGCGCACGACGACGCGGTCTTCGGCCGCGGCGTTCAGCGCGATCTTGAACTTGCGCGGCAGGTACGCGAACTCGGGATTGTAGGTCGCCCACTGGCGCAGGATCTCGGCCCACGGGCGCGGATCGACGATCTCGTCGGCGGCCACGCCGGCGAACGCGTCGGCGGTGATGTTGCGGATGTCGTTGCCGGAAGTCTGGTTCGCGTGCATCTGCACGCTCGCAAGCTCCGCGAGCATCTCGGGGATGGCTTCGAGCGGCGACCAGTTGAACTGGACGTTCGTCCGCGTCGTGAAATGCGCGTAGCCGCGGTCGTAGGTGCGCGCGAGGTGCGCGAGCTTGCGCAGCTGGCGGCTCGCGAGGTGACCGTACGGCACCGAGATCCGGAACATCGGCGCATGGCGCTGGATGTACAGGCCGTTCTGCAGCCGCACCGGACGGAACTCGTCGTCGCTCAGCTCGCCGGCGAGATGGCGGCGCATCTGGTCGCGGAACTGGGCGACGCGTTCGTCGAGCAACTGCTGGTCGTATTCGTCGTATCGGTACATCGCGTCTCTCTCGTTCAGTCTTTGAATTCGTTCGCCGTTTACTGGCTGATCAGCTTCGCGCCGACCAGCACCAGCATCGTCGCCAGGATCGGGCGCAGCACGCGATCCGGCACCCTCGTCGAAATGTGGCTGCCGACCCAGATGCCGGGCAGCGAGCCGATCAGCAGGCTGCCGAGCAGGAACCAGTCGACGCTGCCGAGCATCCAGTGGCCCACCCCGGCCACCAGCGTCAGCGGCACCGCGTGCGCAATGTCCGAGCCGACGATGCGCAGCACCGGCATCGTCGGATACAGGAAGAACAGCGCGGTGACGCCGAGCGCTCCGGCACCGACCGACGAGATCGACACCAGCACGCCGAGCACGGCGCCGGTCAGCACCGTGAGCCGCGCGGTCCGCGTCGGGCTCAGTGCGCCGGCGAAGCGCGCGGCCGCATATGCCTGGATCTTCTTGCGGAAGATCACCGCGATGGCGGTCAGCACGAGCGCGACGCCGAGCGCGACCTTGATCAGGCCGGTTGCCCCATCGATGCCGCCGGGCGCGAACCTGCCGACCAGGAACAGCGTGAGCGCGGCGGCCGGCAGGCTACCAGTCGCGAGCCGCTTCGTCACCTGCCAGTCGACCGTTCCCTTGATTCCGTGCACAAGCGTTCCGCCCGCCTTCGTGATCGACGCGTACAGGAGATCCGTGCCCACCGCGACCGACGGATGGATGCCAAAGAGCAGCACCAGCAGCGGCGTCATCAACGAACCGCCTCCCACGCCGGTGAGTCCGACGATTGCGCCGACGGCGAATCCTGTGAGGGGGTAGGCGAAGTCCATGAGCACTGTTTCCCGGGATGGTGCGGCGCATCGTAAGTGGCGCGAGTAGATTGAAAAAGACGGTTGGCGTTAGACTCTAAGAAGAATTCGTTATAAGAGGCCGACATGAACCTGCAGCAGCTGCGCTACATCCACGAGGTCGCCCGCCGCGGACTGAACGTTTCGGAGGCGGCGGAAGCGCTGTTCACTTCGCAGCCGGGCGTGTCGAAGCAGATCCGGCTGTTCGAGAGCGAACTCGGCGTCGACGTCTTCGTGCGCCACGGCAAGCGCCTCGTCGCGGTCACCGACCCCGGCCGTCAGGTGCTCGCGATCGCCGAGCGCGTGCTGCGCGATGTCGACAACCTGCGGCAGGTCGGCGACGAATTCACGAACGAAGTCGCCGGCAGCCTGTCGATCGCGACGACGCACACCCAGGCCCGCTACGTGCTGCCGCGCATCGTGCGCGACTTCATGCAGCGCTTTCCGCAGGTCAAGCTGTCGCTGCACCAGGGCAGCCCGCGCCAGGTGTGCGCGATGGTGATGTCCGGCGAGGCGGATCTCGCGCTCGCGACCGAGGCGATCGCCGAGTACGAGGACCTCGTGATGCTGCCGTGCTACCAGTGGAATCGCTGCGTCGTCGCGACGCCGCGCCATCCGATCCTGAAGGAGCATCCGCTGACGCTCGAGGCGATCTCGCGCTTCCCGATCATCACCTACGACGACGCCTTCACCGGCCGCAGCCTGATCAACAAGGCCTTCCTCGGCCGCGGCCTGCGTCCGAACGTCGTGCTGACGGCACTCGATTCGGACGTGATCAAGACTTACGTGTCGATGGATCTGGGCATCGGCATCCTCGCCCGCATGGCCTTCGATCCGGCCGCCGACCGCTCGCTTGGCATGAGCGACGCGGCGCACCTCTTCGAATCGAGCACGACGCGCATCGGCCTGCGGCGCAACGCCTACCTGCGGGGCTACGTGTACGCGTTCATCGAACTGTTCGCGCCGCACCTGACGCGCCGCATGGTCGATGTCGCGCTCGCCGGCGGCGGCGAGGACTACGGGCTGTAAGCGAAGCACGCCGAAGCCCGCGCCGCATGAGGGGCGCGTTCGGGGACGGGCGAGGGCGGGTGCTGTCGCGGATTGACGTGCCGCGAGGTGCGCCGGGGCGTGACGACGCGAGGCGCCGCGCTCGGTCGAGCCCCGGAATCGGTGGCCCGGGGTAGCCGGACTCAGCCGGCGTGGAACGGGCCGATGCGCCGTTTGCGCTCCTGGTCGAGCAGGCGGGCGGCCACCTCGCCGGGGATGCCGAGCGTATCGAACACCGAGCCGGCGAGCTGCAGGCCGGATTCGAGCGTCTCGGGAATCACGATCGTCGCGCCCGCGTCGCGCAGCGTCGCCGCGTGGGCCTCGTCGCGGGCGCGGGCGGCGACGCGGATCGCCGGGAAGGCTGCGCGGATGCCCTTGACCGCGTGCACCGCGGCCGCGGTGTGGTCCATCGTGAGCACGACCGCGACCGCGCGTTCGAGGTGGAACTTGCGCAGCAGTTCCGGCCGGCTCGCGTCGCCGAAATACACCGGCTCGCCCTGCGCGCGCTGGCGGGCGACGAGCTTCGCGTCGTTCTCGATCGCGACGTGGGGGATGCCCTGCGCGGCGAGCAGTTCGCCGATCATCTTCCCGACCCGGCCGTAGCCCGCGACGACGACGTGGCCGCTGATCTGTTGCAGCGCGCCTTCGTCGTCGGCGGGCGCCTTCTGCCCGACGCGCGCGTCGATCGCGTCGCCGAGCTTGCGGCCGACGAGCGCGAGCGGCGGCGTCACGAGCATCGACAGGCTGACGACCAGCAGCATGAACTGCCCGATTTGTGCGCTGATGATGCCGAGCCCCATTGCCATGCCGATGACGATGAACGCGAATTCGCCGCCCTGCGACAGCATCAGGCCGCCTTCGACCGCGCGGCCCCAGCTCAGTCCGAACGCCCGGAACAGCCCGAGCACGATGAGCCCCTTGGTCGCGAGCAGGCCGACGACCGAAACGGGCAGCAGCAGCGGCTCGGCGAGGATCGAGCTGACGTCGATCCCCATGCCGACCGACATGAAGAACAGACCCATCAAGAGGCCCTTGAACGGCTCGATCGTGACTTCGACCTCG